>CAWVWD010000118.1:0-9286 GCA_963933585.1 uncultured Saprospiraceae bacterium | reverse complement strand
ATTTACTTGATTGCCATCAGAGAAACTACCTGTTTGAAAACCAATCTGAAAAGAAGACTTCGTATTTCCTTTCATTTCAAAATTCAAATAACCCTCTAAAAAATTAGATAAGTTCTCTCCTTTTCCTCCAGCTTTTAATTCAGCCGCACAACCCCACCAACTTTCGCCTTCGTGCCCGGTCTTGACTTCGAGAATATTATCTGTCGTCACTTGAATACCACAAGTGCCTTCCCAAGCATTCAATTTCAATTTTGCACTCGGATACGTTTTATCATTTAATGCTCCAAGTATAGCATTATCACAAAGGATTGTATAATACTGTTCTGTAATAGCTTCTCCCGTCGTCAGATTTTCATTCATTGTTTTAATATCTGAATTACTTACGGTGCTTTCATTAGGCGGTGCGAGAAAATCTTTCATCATTGCTGCTTTATCGCCACCAAATGTTTTTGTGATTTTATTTCCATTTCGAGTCAATCCGTCAAATGCACCCTTATCTACCAAATCCCATAAAGCATATTTTGCGTTTCCATCTATCGTCATTAATCCAAAATGATTTTCTGAACCATCTACATTTTCAGCATCTTTCCATTTCTCATCAAATGCTTCAAAATAAAAACATGATATTCCCTTAGAATTTGTCCATTCTCGGATGTTTTCGTAAAAAAGTTTTCCTTTATATTCATCTGCTGCACGAGAACCTTTTACGCCATAAAACCCACCAGAAACAGAAGCCCAACCAGTTTCACCAATATGAATCGGTTTATCAATACCTAAGCTTTCGATATAATCTGCCGCTTTTTGATATTGGTTTTGAGCAAAATCTTTTGCTCGCATCACTGCTTTCTTTGCTTTTTCTTCATCCGTAAGCCCTTCTTCGCCTTCTGGAACATACCAATAATCGGGATTATAATGTGATTCATGAAAAGGGTAAGTGTGTAATGAAACATAATCCACCGCTTTGATTAAAGCTTCTAAATCTTCGGTATGGTAAAGTTTCGATCCACCGCCCCAAGATTCGTAATTATCAGAACTTGTCACCCATAAACCTGCTGGTATTTTTCCCTCTTTTTTTAGGTCTTGTAAATGATTGACCCATTTCAAAATAATATCTGGCGTAACATAATAACTTGCTGCCCAATGTATCATCGCTTCATTTCCAACGGCTATCACTTTCACAATATCCGGATATTCACTCGCCATTTTAACAGCGGCATTAATCTCCGCCGTATTATTTTCGAGACTTTCTACATCATGTACAGTTTCCTCCGTTGTCCAAGCATTTTTACAATCTATCCATGCTCCTAACATGACATACATTTCGAAATTAGAATTTTCATCTTTTAATTCTCGAATTGCTTTAAGCAAATTAGCAGCTTGTTCAAATTGTTGCGTGTTATAAGTACGGATTATCTTAACCCCCATTGCTTCCAACAATTTCATATCTTCTTTAATCTCCTCAACCGTCGGGATAGTTGCTCGGGTATTCGTTCGATAACCACCATAAGACATGGCTAAATAATCAGGATTTCCTAATATCTCGGCTGCTGTTAAGTCTAATAACGCCTCCTTTTTATTGGAGCAACCAATGGTAAAAACTACGATTACAGCTAATACAATGAGTAATAATTTACTTTTAATCATCAATTTAAATGTTTTATTACTTTTCCTAAATTCAACTGTTGAAAATACAACACTACAAACTGACGGTTTTCTTTCAGAAAATTGGACAGCTATATTTTTTAAATTAACCTAATTTTCATATAAAATCTATATTTTCATATTTATAAACCTAAAAACTCAAATCTTTTATCCTCGCGACCTTCAAATCGATAAATTATCAACTCTGTCTTTTTAAATTTCGTATGTTTGTAACTAATTATTAATCCTAAGAATCTGGATATATTTGTTTATTTTTTGAATAAGAAGCTATGATATTAGTTACCGGATCAAACGGTCAAGTTGGACAAGAATTACAATTCTTAGCGTCGCAATTTCCAAATTTTAAATTCCTTTTTGCCAATAGAGAAATTTTAGACATTTCGAATAACACTTCAATCGAAAAGTTATTTGAGGAAAATAATTTTACTTATTGTATTAATTGTGCTGCTTATACAGCCGTCGATAAAGCGGAAGAAGAGCAAGATTTAGCCCGAAAAATTAATACAGAAGCGGTTGAAAATTTGGCGAAAGCCTGTCAAAAGTTTGGAACACAATTCATTCATATTTCTACGGATTATGTGTATCATTCTGAAACCATAAATCGTCCATACAGAGAAGATGATACAACGAATCCACAATGTGTGTATGCGGCTACAAAACTTGAAGGTGACTTAATTGCAATCCGTATTTTGAAAAATGCAATTGTCCTAAGAACATCTTGGGTTTATTCTTCTTTTGGTAATAATTTCGTTAAAACGATGATTCGTTTGGGTCGAAAATTAGATAATTTACGCGTGATTTATGACCAAATCGGAACACCAACTTATGCAAGAGATTTAGCTTTTGGAATTTTGAAAATAATTACTAAAATTGAAAATAAAGAAGTCGAAAATTATGGTGGAATTTATCACTTTAGCAATGAAGGGATAACATCTTGGTACGATTTCGCCTTAGCGATTTTTGAGGAAAAAGAGATTGAAATCGCCGTTGCACCAATCGAAACCAAAGATTATCCAACACCTGCCAAACGTCCACACTTTAGCTTAATGAATAAGGAAAAAGCACGTTCAACTTTTGGCTTGGAAATTCCACATTGGAAAACGGCCTTGGTGAATTGCTTGGATTTATTGGATTAGATTTTTCTCTTGCAAATCTCACAAACCTCAGCAGCTTTTTTTTGTTAAATTATTGCTAAACGCAATAATTTAACGAATTCAAGTTTTGACATTTTAAATTTAACCGAAGGTTAAATTTGAATATAAGATTTACAGAATAAGTGAGATTTGGCCCGAAGAAAAATCGGGATAAAATGGGAAGAAAATCAATCAGAAAACACGCCATTATCCGCTTTACTGCTATCAAAAACACGTAAAGCTACGACTTCTGCTTCCGCCGTTTTCACACCATTTGCAAAGACATCGCATACTAAAACGATCTTACGATTTTTGATTTCGGTCACTTTCGCTCGAAGTTCAATATCTGCATCGTTTGGTGTTGGTTTTAGATATTTCACATTCAAAGTTCCTGTCGCATA
The DNA here is from genome assembly GCA_963933585.1 of uncultured Saprospiraceae bacterium. Classification (GTDB taxonomy): domain Bacteria; phylum Bacteroidota; class Bacteroidia; order Chitinophagales; family Saprospiraceae; genus CAWVWD01. The sequence continues at coordinate 6,090 of CAWVWD010000118.1, read as the reverse complement.
ACGATATTCAGGTTGCGAGTCCAACGTTCTGTTTTCGTTACCGTAAGCTGCAGCCATTGACGTACACATGCAATGACAATCGACTAACGATGCTAAAATTCCGCCGTTTAATAGATTTTTCCAACCTTGATATTTTTCTTTTGATTTCCAATGACAAACGGCTTCGTCATCTTCCCAATAACTCTGGATATTCAATCCGTCAGTGTGTTCTTTTCCACATCCAAAACAGATATTTCCAGGCATATAATCTTGAAAGTATTTCATATTTCCATTGAAAATTGGAGTACACGGATTATGCGAACTTTAGGGATAATTGGGAATAATAATTTTAATAAAAAAAACCGCAATAATCCACCTATTCCGCATAATCCGTCTGCTCCACTTTTAATCTATTTCTAAATCAGTGAACTTTTTCTTTCCGAAAGCAAAGGATTTTAGAACGATACTTCCGTTTAATTTTCCTTTTTTTCGAGGTTCACCGATATATAATTCATCGACTAATTGTTGTGATTTCATGCGTTTCCGCAATATACTGAAAGCGTGACCATAGATATAAAAATGTGCTTTCAAAACCGCCCAAATATTTCTAAATTCACCTTTCAGCAAAAACTGTAAAGCTGCTAAACCGTCTAATACCAATCGTATGAAAAAGATAAACAACGTTTTCACACCCACTTCATTTTTTAGAATCGTCACTAAATTATTCCTAAAATTAAGGTATGTTTTGAAAGGATTTTCACTATTTAGTGTACCGCCGCCAACGTGATAAACCGTTGATTCTGGGCAAACCATGATTTTGTAACCCGCTTTTCGCAATCGCCAACAAAGGTCAATTTCTTCCATATGAGCGAAATAATCACCATCCAAACCACCGATTTTTTGATACAAATCAGATTTTATAAATAAGGCTGCACCAGTTGCCCAAAAGATTTCCTGCGAATCATCATATTGACCATAATCAGCTTCCACATGATGGAAAATTCGACCTCGACAAAATGGATAACCGAATGAATCCATAAATCCACCCGAAGCTCCCGCATGCTCAAAATGCGTCTTTTGGTGAAATGCTCGAATTTTGGGTTGACAAGCCGCGATTTTTTCATCATTTTCCATCAACGTCACAATCGGTGCCAACCAATTCTCTGTCACTTCTACATCAGAATTTAGCAATACAAAAACATCCGATTTAACCTTTGCTAACGCCTGATTATAGCCTTCTGCAAAGCCATAATTTCTATCCAAACGTATCAATCGTAAATCGGGATAATTTTGTTGTAAAAATGGAATAGAATCATCCGTCGAAGCATTATCTGCAACGATAACTTCGGGCGAAAAACTTGCATTTTCTGCTCGATTCGAATTTGAATATTCCAAAACCGATGGCAAAAATTGCTCTAAATGATTCTTTCCGTTATAATTTAATATGACGATTGCTATTTTCATTTTTTTTAAAATTAGAAAATTAGTAGGAGTAGCCTTTTTAGTATAAGTAGTTTTAGTAGTTTCAACGACAACCGAGCAAATTTTAGCTAAAGTCAAGTTGAGGTTTCACTTTACCATTACTCCAAAAAGCGGTGGTAAAACTATTACTTATCGTATGAAACAAGTAAATATTCAGTAGTTGTCGTCAGAACTACTTAAACTAAAAAACGACTCCTACTACTTAAACTAAACGTGCTAACGTGGCGACTTTATCCTTGGATATTTGGACTTTAAGCGCTTCTAAAGAGTCGAATTTGGCATCTTCTCGAATGTGTGCGACAAATTCGATATAAAGCGTTTTGCCGTATAAATCAGCATTGAAATCAAATAAATTCACTTCGATAGATTGGTCTTGACCGTTCAATGTTGGACGATTTCCAATATATAACATGGCTTTGTAACGCTTGTCATTGAATAAAACATAAACGGCATAAATCCCTTGTTTTGGAATAATCTTATTTTGGCGTTCTACTTCCAAATTTGCTGTTGGATAACCAATTTCGGTTCCAATTTTTTTACCGTGCACAACGTGTCCAGCCATCATAAAAGGATAATTTAAAAAACTATTTGCTTTTTCAATCTTTCCTTCCAAAAGTGCATTTCTAATCTTCGTTGAGCTTACTGCAATATCATCGACTTCGTGTTTTCTGATTTCTTCCACTTCATAATCAAACGAAAAAGCCAACTCTTTCAGTAACTCAATTCCCCCGGCTCGCTTATTTCCGAACCGATGATCATAACCAATAACGATACGTTTCGGCTGAAAATATTTTACCAAAAAATCCTGAATATATTCTAATGGTGTCTGCTCCGAAAATGCTTTAGTGAAGGGTACAACGACGACATTATCAATGCCGTAACGTTTCAATACTTCTATCTTTTCGTTTACACTCGTTACTAATTTCAGACTTGTATCATTAGGAGAAAGCACTAAACGTGGATGTGGATGAAAAGTAATGAGAACGGATTCTCCATTTCCTTCTTTCGCCAAATCATTTAATCGCTTTATAATCTGCTGATGTCCTGCATGAACACCATCATACGAACCTATTGTAATCACTGCGTTTTTGAACTTCGGCAGTGTCGCTAAATTTTGAAAAACTCTCATATTTTTGATTATATTGCACAAAAATAGAAATGATATGGAATAATTGGTAACTATTTCTGTACTAAAGATTAAGTAATATAATTTTAGCTTATCAAAATTAAAGTATAATTTTTAATTGCTAAAAAACGACAATCAATGCGTCACAAAAAAAACCTTATAACTTAGCATTTTCAAGGCTCTATACCACATCTATATTTATTGAGCCTTCATAGATTTTTAATACTCATTTTTTCATTAATCTATTCCCCTTAACTTGCGGCTACAATAGATAAACAATAATACACCAAACAAATCGTTCAGAATGTATAAAATTAAATCTTACCTACCTCTAAAGCACAAATTCAAAAGTTGAATTAAATTAATTTTTAGTAAGTAATCTATCTTTGTTGTTGTTGTTACGATAATAATCGATACTCAATTTAAGTATTAAATCAAAACCGCATTAAAATTTTTAAGCTATGTTGAAAGGAACTTTCTTTACAATTATTACATTTTGCCTATTTTCTATACCCAGCAATTTAATTGCTCAGACTTCAGCTTTTAAATTCGCAGATAGTGATTTTTCAACTAAAGGAATCGTTAGTATACAAATGGATAAAGATGATTTGACAACTGCAATTTTCTTTACCGATGAAGTGAATCAATTATTATTTATTGATTTTGAAGCATTAGGAGAAGACGTTAGTGAGTTGAAAATTCTCAATGATGAAACCGTTGTTCTTAAAGAAGATGTTTCTAGATTACCAGAAAACACTATTTATGAAATTAATTTAAAAAATTTAAAAAGCGGTAAAAACTACAAAATACTATTAAATACACCTTTTGGAATTTTAACGAAAGAGTTTTTTATTCAGAAATCTTAAAAGTATTGTTCTAAGCCGTGACCAAAAAGCCGTGTGAAATAGTTTCACACGGCTTTTTTTGTTAAAAATGCTCTTTTGAAAAAGGGAAAAGATAAAAAAATTACTCCCTCATTTTTTATCTTGACAATTAGTGATTAGGATTCGTTTATCGTTTATTAAAAGCTTTAGTTAAAGATAAACTGAAAGTCTATAATTCTCTACATAACCTTGGTCTTGCAGTACTCATTGAGGAATCAATTAAATAAGTAGTGCCCTGAATACACCTTTTATCTTGTTCAATAAACCTCCCCGATAAGCAGCAGATTATTAGAAGGACGAAGTGATTCTTCCCAATTAGAGGAATAAGAAACAAATAACCTACCCAAATTGCGAGACCCGCCCGCTATGAAAACGGGCAGACTATTTTTATTTTAGACAAGGAAAAAACGCAAACATAGCCATAATTATAGCGAGTATTTTTAATGAAATATGAAGTAAAAATAGTACGTAAAATAGGTAGATTATTTTTTTGCTGTTCCCTTCCTCCCAACTTTTTAGAGATTTTTTGATTTTTTATCAAGGAAAAAATATTTTAAGGTAGGTTATTTATTTTTCTTCCTTAATTATCCATATTATGATGTCAAATAAGTCTAATAATTGATGAAATGAATACCTAAAATATAATAGTAAGGCGTTCTAATATCTAACAATGATTCAAAATATGAATGATAATATTAATCAAACGGCGGAACTAATAGCGAATGATTTTGAGATGGAATCCATTCCTCATTTAACGGAAGAGGATCTACTCAATGCTTTATCAGAACACGTAGAATATATGATGAAATATAGAATGGAAGTGCTCCTAAGCACATTGTATCGCTTAGACGTTTCGGAAGAGAAAGTGGAAAAAGCGATGTCTTTAAATACTATTTTGCCCCCTAATGTTGGAATCGCCCAACTAATTATTGATAGACAAAGACGACGATTACAGACTAAAGCAACTTACAAAACAGAACCATTAGCGGATTGGATGGATTTTTAATGGGTTGTCCGTCTTTAAGGGAATTTTTGATTAAAGCGTGTTGGTTTTCAAAAACCAACACGCTTTTTATTATATAATCAATACCTAACTTTATTTCGTAATCTGTTGCCAATCATCATACGAAATGATATGAGAAAGTACATAAGTACAAGCTAAAGTAAAACCTTTATCACGTTTATTAATTGTGAATTTCACTAAACCAACACCTTCTGCAAAGTAATTTTCGTAAGATGACGGATAACTTTCTTCGTTATTTTTATTGTCCACATAGACCGTTGTTTGACGATCTTCCAAAATAATCGTTGGAAGCGTTTTATTATTCAAGACATAACTCGAATTTGTATCAATCAAATGTCTTTCACGATAAGCTGTAATATCATAATTCGGAAAATCATTACTATTATAATTCATAGAAACCATCGCAAAACTGCCATCATCCATATTCCACTTATAACCTTCATCCTCTTCCACCCAGTATTCCACAGCAACTAAACCATTAAGTCCTGATCTCTCATAAGCCGTATAATCTTCTACGAAAGCACCTAACTCATTAATCCGCTCTCTACTTGAAGAAGTCATCACCAAATTGTTATCATACTTTTCCGTAATCAAATACGATTTCCCACCGAACGATAATGATTTCATTAACCAATAAGCGGTATCCCGAGAATTATTATTTGACACAAAACAGTATGCTTTTGCCGTTTCTAATTCCTGAATAGGGAAGTAATATCTTTTTAATTTTGGAGATGGAACAACGTTCGCCTTATTCAAAGCCGGATCACTATCCATATCTGCGATTGAAATTGGAATATTCGCTTGTTTCAACATTCCCTCTTGCTTTACAGGCGTTTCTCTTGGTGTAATTCCTTCTTCTTTCGCAACCTCTTTTTTAGGTTTTTCTTTGGAATCATCGAATTTTTTTCGACTTTCCTTTTTTCTTCCTGACAGTAACCAGCCAGCTTTTCTATCGCCTTCTTTTTGTAATTCTAAAGTCTGCCGATTATAGCGAGCAGCTTGCTCTTTAGCCGTTTCATCGTCAGGACTTTTTATAGCAATAGTCTTAGCATCTTCATTAATAATCGTTTCCGTATTTTCTACTTTTGCAGCAATATTCTCTTTTCTTTTGGCTTCTGCTAATGCAACCGCTTTTTCCGCTGCTTTTGCTTTCGCATTTGCAGTAGCAATACGTTCTTTTTCATCACTTGCTGCTGCTGCTTTTTCAGCAATGAGTCGTTCTCTTTCTAACTCATCCGCCTTCATTTTTTCTGCGGTAATTCGCTCTTTTTCTAATTTATCAGCTTTTGCACTTTCGACTGCAATACGCACTCTTTCCTTCTCTTCTGCCGCTACTTTTGCGGCTGTGATTGCAGCTTTTTCTGCAGCAATACGTACTCTTTCCTTCTCTTCTGCTGCAACTTTTGCAGCTGTAATTGCGGCTTTTTCCGCAGCAATACGTACTCTTTCCTTCTCTTCTGCTGCAACTTTTGCAGCTGTAATTGCGGCTTTTTCCGCAGCAATACGTACTCTTTCCTTTTCTTCTGCCGCTATTTTTGCGGCTGTAATTGCGGCTTTTTCCGCAGCAATACGTACTCTTTCCTTTTCTTCTGCCG
>CAWVWD010000117.1:0-9346 GCA_963933585.1 uncultured Saprospiraceae bacterium | reverse complement strand
CCTTTACGTCCAATCTTAGAAGCAATAAACGGCAACAAAAATGCGTAAAACATTGCTACCAAGTTATATGTTCCGAAAATAGGTCCAACGAAATCTCCTGCTGCATTATAAGCTGCGGAAGTCGTATCGCCCGGTTGCAAACCCCAAACGTGTTGAGCCAAAGCGGGTGTGGTGAAAACCCACATCGAGAACAAGGCAAACCAAGAAAAGAACTGAACCAAACCTAATTGCTTCATCGTTTTTGGCATCGCAATAAAATCTTTTATAATTTCGGATAAACCACCCTTTTCTGTTCCCGTTTCTACTTCTTCTCCCGCAAAAGCTGCTTGTTCTTCCGGCGAATATTCAGAAGTCGTTGCGACTGTCCAAATAATCGCAGCTAATAAAATCGCTGCACCAACCACAAATGACAAAATCAAATTTAACGGCACAACACCTTCAGCAGCAACATTCGACACACCAAACCAATTCGTCATCACATAAGGCAACCAAGAACCGATTACCGCACCGATTCCAATAATGACCGTTTGAATGGAAAAACCAAGTGTTCTTTGCTCGGAAGGTAACTTATCCGCAACCAATGCACGGAATGGTTCCATCGCAATATTAATCGACGCATCCATAATCATCAACATTCCTGCACCAACCCAAAGAATTGGAATAAAGGCAGAAAACAAAGCTGCATTTGGTAACAAAATCAAACCAATAGAAGCCAAAATTGCACCTACTAAAAAGTACGGACGACGACGACCAAACCTGGTCCAAGTCTTGTCACTATAATGTCCAATCAATGGCTGTACCAACATTCCTGTAAGTGGCGCAACTAACCAAAACCATGACAAATGATGTACATCTGCTCCAAAGGTTTGTAAAATACGAGAAGCGTTTGCATTTTGTAATCCGAATCCACATTGAATTCCCATGAATCCAATACTCATGTTCCAAATCGCAGCTCGACTTAGCCGAGGTTTTGGTTTGCCTTTACTTTTAGCTTGAAAATTTGCTGTTCCTGCCATTATTTTGATTTTAATTTGGTTAGTGTAAAAACCTATAAGGTTTTGGAAACCTTATAGGTTTGGTAAATTATTTCAATGAATACACTTTGTATTCCCATGCCTTCATCACCAATCTTTCGTCAGCTTCAAAAGTCGTTGTTTCACCGGAGAATAATTCGGTATAAACGCCTGCATAAGCATCCCCTGGAAGACTTGTGGTAATCGCTTTATCTGACAAGTTCAAAACGACAAAAACCTTGTTGCCATCTTTCTCCCGAATGTAAGCATAAACCTCATCATTCGCATCAGCCGTAGGCACATAAACCGGTTCCGCACCATAAGTACCATTCCAAAGTGCCGGGTTATCTTTCTTGAATTGAATTAATTTCGTATAAAAGTCTTGGAATTTATAAGTTCCCCAATTGATTTCATCCTTAGTGAAAAATTTCAAACGTTTATCTAAACCAGCTTCCTGACCATTGTAAATCAAAGGCATTCCATCGAACGTAAAAACCATTACAGCAAACGTCAAATGTCCATCTCCCAAACGTTCGAAAACCGTTCCGTCCCAAGTATTTTCATCATGATTCGTTGTGAAATACATGTGATATCCTTTTTGGAAACGTTCTCGATCTTTTTTCAAATATTCATTAAAATCACTTGCTTTTGCTTCCTTTATCGTTTCGCCAGTGTGTCCAGTTTGACTTTTATCTTTTTCTACGATTTCTTTTTCTTGAGCCGCTTCACCAATTGCATTCATGTAATTTTTGAAACTCCAAGCGTAATCCGATACAAAACCACCTTCGTTACGTTGTGAAGGTACTTCACCTTCTGATAACATATAAGTGCTTGGATTTACTTTGTATAATTCTTGAATACAAGTCCTCCAAAAATCAGTTGGCACTTGATGAGCCACATCACAGCGGAAACCATCAACCCCTTTTTCTACCCAGAATTTAAACATATTAATCATCGAATCACGCATATCTTCATTATCGTAATTCAAATCTGCAACATCCGTCCAATCCCACGGTGCTTCATCTTTGTTTGGATTCTGAGGAATAATGACATTTCCTGCTTCATCTTTCGTGTAATACTCTGGATGTTCCGTAAGCCACGCATGATCCCAACCAGTGTGATTCGGCACCCAATCCAAAATAACTTTCATTCCTAATTCGTGGGCTTTCGCCAATAATTCATCGAAATCCACCATCGTTCCAAACTCTGGATTAATCGCTCTATAATCGGTAACCGCATACGGACTTCCCAAACCTTCTTTTCTGTTTTTTTCAGAAATTGGAAAAATCGGCATTAACCAAACGATATCAATTCCCATTTTATTCAATCGAGGTAAGTCTGCAGTCACCGCATCGAAATTTCCATCTTTAGAGTATTGACGTGTATTAACTTCATAAATCACGGCATTCTTTGACCATTCATAATGTGTCGGTTGTATTTCTCCTACAACGGGTATTTGCTGTTCCATGCTTTCTTCAGTTGTGTTTTTACAGGCGGTTATACCTGCTAGAATAGTAATTAATAATAGAAATATATTTTTCATTATAGCTTTAATTTGGTTAGTGATTTTTTCAATAGTGTAAAAATAACACTTTCGTTTTCAAGTACAAATTTTTAATTCATTATTGTATTTTAGACTTTGGACGAAATCAATAAAAGATATAATCTACAAGTTATATTGAGGCTATCCTCCTAAAGTTGAACAAGATGGGCGGCATTTAAAAAGACACCTTTAATCTAATAATCTGATTTTAAGCATTTTATCAAATTTTAGCCCCTCAGTTAAAAAAGTAATAATCATTTTTTCAGCTGACATTTTATTAAACAACAACACTTACAACCTTAAAACAATCCCTTATATTAACTTAATACACTGATTGTCAATTCTTTAATATTTTACACACTAAGTACATAATGCAATTAATAATCTCTCGTAACTAAAAAATTCTATCCAAAGTCTAAATAACATTAAATCAGAAAAAAGACAGCCGAGTATTTAGGCTTAAAAAAAGGAAATTAATCCATTTTCCCCCTTCAATAAATCAATAATTTAACTTCTATTATGTGATCAATAACACATTAAATATTTTAATAATATCAATTAAATTCGTCTATGCAGTATGTTGATAAAATTCATAAAAATCAAACAAATAACTGACAATCAATTAATTATAAGAAAAAACGAGATAAACAGAAATACACCTAACACACATATATTAAAAATATATTTATAATTATTTGTATTAAAGTATTGTACGTATTAGTTTTAGAATAAATTGCTAATTGCCACTATATTACATATCATAAAATAATCAATGTCAATATGATTGATTCTCGTAATAAACCTATCATTCCAAGGAATGAGAAAAGGAATAATCCACCGGTTCGCAGATTATATATCAATAAATCGGAAAAAATTAAAGTTGAATATAATACGGAACCCTGGAACAGTGAGAAAACTTCACTTCAAGGGAATAATGCGCCCGTTTTTGAGGAAAAATATGTTACTAATTTGAAAGTAAAAGGTGAGCTTCCGAGTTGGTTAAACGGTGTTTATATGCGTAATGGCCCAAACCCTCATTTTGCATCTGAAGATTTGACTTTCCCTTACGACGGTGATGGAATGGTTCACGCTATTTATTTTGAAAAGTCAGGTGTTAAATACCGAAATAAATGGATAAAAACGGAAGAATTAGAAGCTGAAAAACGAGCAGGAAAATCATTGTGGAGTAGCTTAACGAAACCAAAATTTCCATCTCGAAAAGATAAAAAACAATTCGATGTACCTTTTGTACCAATCAAAAATACAGCAAATACGAATATTGTCCATCATGCCGGTCACTTATTAGCCGTTTATGAAGGTGGCGTACCTTATAAAATAACGGAAGACTTGGAAACTATCGGCTCATTTACTTTTGATGATACCATTAAAGGAATGATGCCACATCCAAAATTAGATCCTCATACTGGCGATTTACATTTTTTGCAATATTCCGTGATTCAATTTCCTTATTTACGATATTATGTGATTAATAAAGATGGGCAAGTAACTAAAGATATGCCTATCCATATCAAAACACCGACCATTATCCATGATATGATATTGACACCGAACTATATTGTCTTCTTTCTATCACCATTAGAAGTATCACTGATGAAGACGCTTTTATCAAAAAATCCTATGTCATGGAACTCTAAGAAGGGAACTAAAATCGGAATTATTCCTCGTCATGGTGATTCCCAAAAAATAACTTGGGCAGAAACAGAGCCCTTTTTTGTTTGGCATACGATGAATGGTTTTGAAGAAAACGGTCATATCGTTCTAGATTATATTCAACATAGTCATGGTTTACCTCAAAAGCAAATAGAACCAAGATTGTACAGGATAGTCGTGAATCCTCAAAAAGGAATTCTCAGTCATAATCCGTTGGATGATCAATTCGTAGAATTTCCAACTATTGATATTAGAAGAATAGGTGAGAAGTATAATTATGGTTATGCTGCTCGACGAAACATGAATAAACATGAAAAAATTCATAAATCTTATTTCACGGAAATCATTCAATATGATTTTATCAAAAAAGTACATCGTTTGCACCGATTTCCAGAAGGACAATTCGTAGGTGAACCGACTTTCGTTCCACATCCTTATAAAGATAGTGAAGCTGATGGTGTCATTCTCGCTTTCGTTTATGATGAAAATTCAGGTAAAAGTAAGTTGGTCGTTATTGATCCTTTGAACTTTGACAAAGAACCGATTGCCGTTGTGGAGTTACCATTTAGAGTTCCAAATGGTTTTCATGGCGACTGGGTTGGATTTTAATAGTCCCCCGTATTTTTTAAGTCTTGTAAAATCTATTTGTTTTTTTATCAAAATACGATTAAGTCTAAATAAACGGCCAAGAAGAGTTTGTCCAATTTTACACAATGGATAAACTCTTTTTTATTTCTTAACCTACCAAAACGAAATACTTTTAGCAATCAAATTCCTTGATAATCACTATTTTCGTTATATTTCGGATAATTTTTAATATTTAGAAAATATTGATGATAATTACTGTTTGTAATAGTGAATCAGCAGGAAAAGCAAAAATAAATAAACCATCGATTATGACAAAGTTATTTTCTCTTCTGAAAAATTTCTAAAAGCAATTATATAGCAGAGTTACAGACTCATTTTTTAATTATTTTTAGAAGAAAAAAAGCACACTAAAGTTGATAAATTATTTGTTTTTACTTTCCTAACTGATTATTAATAGGCATAAAATCTTAAAAATAACTTATTTGTAAATAATATGATTGCGACTTTCTATTCATATTCAGAAAAAATAGTCAAGCAATTTAATAATAAAATAAAATGGCACAGTTCAATCCTAATTTTTCAAAATTCAAGTTCAAGGAGCTAAAAGTCTATGCTTCTACGGAATGGTTGGCAGATAATTGTAAAAAATATCGTCAGGTTTTTGATAGATATAGTACGACTTATCTATATGCCGAATTATCTTTTTATAATAAATTATTCGATGCGGAAGATTGGAATGTTAAGATAAATCTCAAATGTTATTCCTTAAAGAAAGGTAGAAAAGAAGTTTGTAACCTTAGTTTAAATCGGAAAATAAGTCAATATGATAACATCGTTCATATTCGAGAAGGTTGGGGAAATAAGAAAGTTGGTACATTTTGGAAAAAAGGAGCCTATTATTGGGAGGCTTCGATTGAGGGACAGAAAGTAGCGACTAAATATTTCTATGTGGAAGATCCGGGAAAAGATGAATTGGACGAACCGAGAGATTATTTAGAAATCAAATCGCTTAAACTTTATGAAGGTTCTTATGATGATGTGCCAACGGATGACAGAACTTATTACCAAACTTTCGCACAAGAAGAAACTCGTTATATTTATTTAGAAATGCTTTTTGACAATCATAATATTGGCAGAAGTTGGCAATGCGAAGTTTTCGTAAAATTCTTTAATGGCGCGAAAGACTTGAAAGGACAAGTGGTCCGATTACATCGAGTAGAAAAAAATGATGAGGTTATCAAGTTAACGGCCGGTTGGGGATCAAATGTCAAAGGTTGTTGGCGACAAGATAATTATACCGCGGAGATTATCTTTATGGATGAACAGTTGGCTGTTATTCCATTTAGAGTTGGCGAAAGGTTTAAAGAAGGGGTTTCGGGTGTGCTTTTGCCAAATCAGCAAGCTCCAGTTTTACTGGATCCTGAAAATATGGAATCTAAAGAAACATTCGAAGAAGTGATGCAGGAATTAGATAATTTGGTTGGGCTGAAAGCGATTAAAGAAAGAGTTCGAGAACACGCTCAGTATATTCAGTTTTTGCAGTTGAGAAAAAATAAAGGTTTTACAGAAGATGAGAAAATCAATGTTCATTCCGTCTTTAGTGGTAATCCTGGCACTGGAAAAACGACGGTCGCAGGCATGATGGGTAAGTTGTACAAAAAAATGGGCTTACTCTCCAAAGGTCATGTTCATGAAGTAGATCGTGTAGATTTAATTGGTGAATATATTGGACAAACTGCACCGAAAGTTAAGGATGCTATTGAGAAAGCAAGAGGTGGCGTTTTATTCATTGATGAAGCTTACGCTTTAGCTCGCTCAAATGATGATAGCAAGGATTTTGGTCGAGAAGTGATTGAAATATTGGTCAAGGAAATGTCGAATGGCGAAGGTGATATGGCGGTAATTGTCGCTGGTTATCCAAAGGAAATGCAGCACTTCTTGGACTCTAATCCAGGCTTAAAATCTCGTTTCAAAATACATTTTGAATTTGAAGATTATTTGCCACAAGAGCTGTCACAAATTACAAAAATCGCTTGTGATAGAAAAAATGTGCAACTCACCGAAGATGCCAAAGAAAAAATAGATGAATACATCACAGAAGCTTTCCGAAATCGTGACAAAGCCTTTGGCAACGCTCGATTTGTTTATGATATTACCGAACAGGCAAAAGTACATTTAGGTTTGCGTGTCATGGCTTCTGAAAATCCGAATGCATTGAGTGATGATGATATTTCAATTATCGATTTGGATGATGTCAAGAAAATTGATATTAAGGCTCAAAAACGTTTGCCAAAAATTCCCGTCGATGACCGTTTGCTTACAGAAGCCTTACATGAATTGAATGAATTGATTGGAATGCAAGCCGTAAAAGACCAAATTGTAGAATTAGTGAAACTTGTGCGTTTCTATCGAGAAACGAAAAAAGAAGTCCTTAAAAAATTCTTTTTACATACCGTTTTTGTTGGAAATCCTGGAACGGGAAAAACGACGGTTGCACGTATTTTAACGAAAATTTACAAAGCATTGGGCGTCTTAGAACGTGGTCACATGGTCGAAACGGACAGACAAGGTTTAGTTGCCGGTTTTATTGGTCAAACAGCCATTAAAACAGCTGAAAAAATTGACGAAGCAATGGGCGGCGTTTTGTTCATTGATGAAGCTTACGCTCTGACTCAAGGAAGTGACGGTTCGGGCGATTATGGTAATGAAGCAATTCAAGCTTTATTGAAACGAATGGAAGATCATCGTGGAGAGTTTTTCGTATTCGTAGCAGGTTATCCGCAAAACATGGACAACTTTATGAAAGCAAATCCAGGCTTACGTTCTCGCTTTGATAAGATTCTAAAATTCGAGGATTATGAGCCAACTCAATTATCGGAAATCGCAACATTGATGCTTAAAGATGAAGACATCAAAGCAACACCAGAAGCTGCCGAACATCTAAATAATTATTTGGCTTTCCAATATAAGTATCGGGATAAATATTTCGGTAATGCTCGGATGGTTCGTAACGTAATTTCGGAAGCGACTAAAAATCAAAACTTACGATTGGCCACACTTACAACCGAAGAACGCACAGAAGAACGCATCAACGAATTGACTTTCGCCGATGTCGAAATGTTCAAATTGAACACGGAAGATAATGCGATTTTCACACCGAAACAGATTCGATTTAGAAGTAATTAATTTTTGATTGTTCGATTGTTCGATTGTTAATCGTAGAACGATAAGAACAATCGAACATTTGAACAGTCAACCATATGAACCCATGCAAGAAATCTTAGACGACCAACTCAGTAATATTCAATTTTCTGATTTGAAATTCAAAGGAAAGTTATACGGAAAAGAATATCAAAGAGAACGAGCTGCCGACTTTCTAAAAAAAATTCGAGTATTACTGTTCATTTTACCAGTTTTAGTATTTTATCCGATTCTTACCGATTTTGTAATCCACGATATTGTTAATTATGATTTGCTATTTGAGCGAACAATTTTTAGTATAATTTTCATCCTTTCTGGTATTTTATTTTACAAAAATCCGCTTATCGCAATCATTGCAGCGATGCTTGCTCCGATTTTAATGATGACCGCCATGCTCTTCACAGGTTTTTACACCATCCGTTTATTAGGATTTTACGGTGCAATTATCGCTTTATTAATTGTCGGTATTTATTATTATTTTCAAGAAAAGAAGGTGCGAAATGAATTGATTCAAGAATATAAAAATGGGAACGAAGACGCTGTTTTGAAAGTTTAAATGTTATCGCTGTTCGATTATTACCGCTTCGATTATTATTTTATTGTTTTTATCGTTCTACGGTTTTATCAATGTAACAATTCAACACGATATTGAAGCGATAATTCATACAATAAATCGACAAGTTTATCTAAAAGGAGACTTGATTTGGATTTTTGACGAAATATATTTGGATAAGGATTATTTCAATTTATAACATTTTGAAAATCAGTAACTTAAAATCTGTATAATCCGTGTCTAATGTTTATTTTCATTTCACCCAAAATCTAAATCAAGTGTCAAGTATTTAAATGAACTTGTCAATAAATCGCTTTATTTTATCAAAGTTCGATTAGTTTTTCAAGTTTGAGTTTGAATTTGAATTTTCACTTCCAATTCCCTATCTTGAAATCTATTACTAAATCCACCAAAGATGAAAGCTAAATTATTTAAAATCATTCCGATTTTACTTCAAAAATCGGCTGTAAATCCAGAGAACTTTATTCTACAAAAAAAAGTAGAAGTTAGTGCCAATGATTATTTGAGCAATTTAAAAATCAAATTACCCGATTTTTTATTGAAAATTATATCCACAAAAATTTCGATTAAAAATATCATTTGGACAAAAAAACAAGTAACCGTTGAAACGGAACTTAATTTGCAGCCACTTTTCAAAAAAGTCGAAAATTATATACAGTTAGACGAAGCTTCTCTTGTTATTAAAACGGATTCAAAAATTATATCGAACAATTAGATTCTGGAGGTAAAGACCTTATAGGTTTTTAAAAACCTATA
>CAWVWD010000116.1:0-9367 GCA_963933585.1 uncultured Saprospiraceae bacterium | reverse complement strand
AAGGATTATAATCCAAAGACGGAAGTTACTTTTGATAATAAATCAGAGAAAGCAGAAACCTACGTTTGGAATTTCGGTGATGGCGATACTTCTACGGATTCGCAACCAAAACACCTTTATAAATATCCCGGAACTTATAACGTAACACTAAAAGCAATCAAAGGGAAGAAGGAAACCGTGATGATTCAAAGCGTTACGATTGCGAAAATTCCATTGAAAGTTGCTTTTGAAATAGAAAAGTTAGCAGATATTGCACCAGTTGTCGTGACCTTCAAAAACCTTTCGGAAGGTGCCGATAAATATGTTTGGGATTTTGGTGATAATACAGGATCAACAGAAGAATCCCCAGTTCATAAATACCGTTTCAGTGGAAATTATACGGTAAAATTAACTGCTTTTAAAGGTCGAAAAAGAGAAGTTTTGGAGCAACAGATTGTAATTGATGCACCAGAAGGAGCTTGTTTAATTCTAATCGAAACAGAATTCGGAGATATGAAAATCCGTCTTTATGACGAAACACCAAAACACCGTGATAATTTCATCAAATTAGCAGAAGAAGGTTTTTATGATGGAACGATGTTTCATCGAGTAATTGAAGGATTTATGATTCAAGGTGGTGATCCAGATTCTAAAAACGCAAAATCAGGTCAAGCACTCGGAATGGGCGGACCAGATTATACGATTCCTGCCGAATTCAATACTGACTTGTTACATCATAAAGGAGTATTAGCAGCGGCTCGTCAACCTGATAACGTTAATCCTAAAAAAGAATCTTCCGGTTCTCAATTTTATATTGTTCATGGAAGTGACGTTTCTTCGCTAATGCTTTCAACTTTGGAACGTAAAAAAGGAATTAAATATACCCCAGAGCAACGTTCTAAATATAAAAACTTGGGCGGATATCCGCCATTAGATAATGAATATACCGTTTTTGGAGAAATCGTGGAAGGTTTGGAAGTAATTGATAAAATTGTACAAGTAAAAAAAGATAGACGAGATCGTCCAATCCAAAATATCAAAATAACAGTGAAAGCTATTAAGTAAGAGACATTCGCTTGCCTTATTTGATAAAAAAAGGGATAATTGAAATTGTAAAAATTTCAATTATCCCTTTTTTATTTCCCATCAAGAAGTTACAGTAAAATGGTCAAACGTACAGTCTGGAGGTCGTAATTACTTAATTTCCAATATTTCATGCAATTTCATTCCCTTTTTGAACAATTGCTTAATTTCCCAAGGTTTCAATAATTTATTGTGATGATGAAACATCAAAAAGAAGTTAATTGCTTCCAATGTCCAACCTTTTTCCTTTGTAAAAAACTGTAAGACCTCTTCATTTATTATATGTCGAATATACTCTTCATCTTCTCCTTGCAATAAGTACTGCTTAGAAAATTTTGGAAATTCCTCAAAATCAATATCCTGCGATAAGTTCAAATAGTTCGCAATGCGATGAAGAAAATTCTCTGGACGCATATAAATTTCAGGTAATCCTAACGAGCGGGAACGTAAGAAGAAAACCGTTTGCTGTTTTCGATTCCGCTTTTTATTTTTTCCAATGACATATTCATAATCAAAAATCGAAATATTCAATTCCAAAAAATCATCTACAGAATGCAGCACATTGGAAATCTTTCGGCGACGACCTTTTTGAAATAGCTCAAAATCTTTCAATAATTCCATTAATCCCCAATCATCCGTTTCAGCATATGACATTTTGAGCTCTCGAGCTAATCGTTGAAGATGTGCGGAACGTGACGATTTCGTATATTTCATATCTTAATTTTTATCAATAAACGTATAAATAATATTATTATAAATTATTTTTCACACATTTTTAAGAATTATTTTTTCATAAAGATAAGGAACCATTTTATTAGAAAAAGGAAATTGAATAGTAAGTAATTTTTTTTAAAATTGTTTAAATCCATTATCTAAAAATAGCTAATCCTTTGAAATTACAAGTAGTATAAATAACAGTAAACTATATGCAAATTAAAAGTTTACAACAATTTGATTTATAATGCTTTATAGGATAAATCTAACAATTTTAACAATTCCTTTTTAATCTGTTAAATAAATTTATGAAAAATTAGGCAATACCTTTTCCAAAAGGTATATTTGCTCGCTTTTAAAATGAAAGGCAAAATTTATTACCTATTGTATAAACTTTAAACCAAACTAAAAATGGTAAAATTTTCAACACTTATCGTATTCGCATTACTGCTTTGTAGTCATGTAATGTATGCTCAGAATCAAGTAACTGGATTAGTTTCTGATGATTCAAATGAACCTTTAATTGGTGTGAATATCCAAGAAAAAGGAACTTCAAACGGTGCAGTAACAGATATTGATGGTAAATACAGCATCAATGTTGCTAAATTTCCTGCAACCTTAGTATTTAGTTACATCGGTTATGCTAATCAAGAAATCGAAGTAGCTGATGCTACTGTAGCTAATGTTACAATGTCTGAAGGTATTGGACTTGGTGAAGTATTAGTAACAGGTTCTCGTACAGCACCTCGCTCTTCTACAGATACACCTTTACCAATTGATGTCGTTACTGCGAAAGACTTAATTGCAACTGGTCAAAACTCTTTTGATAAGGCTTTGACTTACAAAATTCCATCTTTTAACTCGGTAAATACACCGGTAAATGATGCGACTTCTTTATTAGATCCTTACGAAATCAGAAATATGGGACCTTCTCGTACATTGATTTTGATTAACGGGAAACGTAAAAACACGAGTGCATTACTTTATACACAAACGTCTCCAGGACGTGGTGAAACAGGTGCTGATATTTCTGCAATTCCTCAAGGCGCTATCGAGCGTGTGGAGATTTTGAGAGATGGTGCGTCTGCTCAATATGGTTCTGATGCAATTGCAGGAGTAATGAATATCATCTTAAAAGATGATTATAATGGTGGTAATGTTACATTCAATACTGGAATCACAAGTGCTGGTGATGGTGAGACTTATGGCTTGGCATTGAATAATGGTTCAAAAATCGGTGAAACTGGTTTTGTTAATTACACGATTGATTTATCAAAAAGAGAATTAGCAAATCGTCCAGGTACCGTTGATGCAGAAGGTGAAGCTGGTGATTTTGGTGCAGATATCGCTGATGTTGAAGCATTTTTGGCAGACAATCCTGATGCTGGTAACGTGAACGGTTCTCCGGAAACAACTGCGGCTAAATTCTCCATAAATACTGGTATTGATATCTCTGAAAATTCAGAACTTTATGGAAATGCTGCTTACGTTTACAAAAAAGTAAACAGTTTTGCGAATTACAGAACACCTTACTGGAGAACAGAAGCTGCTTTTCCTTACTTAGCAGATTTTTTCCCTAATGGAGAGAATGGCGAGTATGTTGGTTATGTGCCAACCTTTGAAGGTGATTTGAATGATTATAATGGTACAATCGGTGTTAGAAACACAACTAATGGTTGGATTTCTGATGCAAGTTTCACAGTTGGTGGAAACAAACAAACATACATTGTAAGTAATTCTCACAATAGAAGTGATGTATTAAATGCAGATGGTACAAACAAATACCGTGAAAACAGTCCTTTAGTATTTGATGTAGGTGGAACAGAGTTCACACACGTTGTTGGTAATATTGATATTACAAAACGTATGAGCGATATGTTCGGTTTAGCTTTCGGTTCTGAGTTCAGAAGTGAAAATTTCAGTGTCTTAGAAGGTAGTGTATCTGCTTATGAAGGTGGTGGACCAGATTCATTCTCTGGTACTGATCCAAGAAATGCAGGTAAATTCAACCGTTATAACCTCGGTGCATATGCAGATTTTGCATTTGATTTCACAGATGACTTCTTAGTAAATGCAACCATACGTGGTGAAAATTATTCTGATTTCGGTAGTGCTTTCGTTTGGAAAGTAAGTTCTCGTTACAAAATGGCTGACGATAAAGTAACATTGAGAGCTTCGGCTTCAACAGGTTTCCGTGCACCTTTATTACACCAAATCTACACACAAAAAGCTCAATATAGCTTCGTACCTGGTCAAGGTATTCAAGTAGGTGGTTTGATTAATAATGTGTCAAGAGAAGCTCGTTTGTTAGGTTTAGCTTCATTAACACCTGAAAAATCAACGAATATTACAGTTGGTATTGGTGTAAAACCAAATAATCAATTTAGCTTTACTTTAGATTATTACAATATTGCAGTAGAAGATAGAGTTATTTTAAGTAGTGAAATTGGAGCCACAGAAACAGATGATGATGGTAATAATATTGGTACTACAATACTTGATGATATTCTTAGAGATAATAATATTTCTGATTTGAGTTTCTTCGCAAATGCAATGGATACGAGAACTTCAGGTATTGATTTCGTTGCTAATTATAGAAATGTATCAGCTGGTTCAGGTAATTTAAACTTCAACCTATCTGGAAACTATATGATTCAAAACGAAAGAATAGGTGATGTGAAGAATCCACAAGTTGTAACAGATGCAAATGTAGGACTTCCTGCTGATCAACAACAAAGTATATCGAATTCAACACAAGAAGCATTATTCTTTACTTCTCGTCCGAAATTCAAAGGTATCTTAGGTATTAACTACAAAGTAGGTGCTTTAGGTTTGTCTTTAAATAATACTGTATTTGGTCCAACAACATTCAGACAACAAGGTTTAGCTCCTGGTATTTATACTGAGTTTATGACTAAATTAGTTACTGATTTATCTGTTAGCTATGCAGCGACTGATAAAGTAACTTTAGCATTGAATGTTAATAACTTATTGAACGTTTTACCGGAATGGGAATTCAAAGCGGATTCAGATAATGCAGTAGCAACTGCAAATTTGAACGATGAAGCTTACATGAAAAATCAATCTAACTTGATTACTTTTAACCAACGTTATTCTCAAATGACGTATGATGGTTATCACTTTAGCCAGTTAGGTACAATGTTGAATTTTTCTGTAAATATTCAGTTTTAGTAAAAAAGTAATAACGGCTTTATTTGCCATTATTTCTAATATTTTCGGCAGCTAAAGTAGCCGCTACAATAAGAAAAGGTATCGAACCGCTCCGCGATGTTCGATACCTTTTTTATTTTGTTTGAAACCTATTTTCAGTATCGGATAAATAGGACAAACGAGCCTAATTCCGTTTTGCTAAAATTATCAGCGAAGGTATCACTTCATAACAAATTGGATATTTCGCTTTTGTTATTGCTTTCATTTTCTCAAAAGTAGCTTCATCTGTTTGAGCTTTTTTGAATTGTGCTGAAATCAATTCCAAATTATCAAGAAACATTTCGTCTTGAAAAAATTCTGTCATCAACCAATTATCATCGCTGCCCATTATATTCGGAATCGTTTCCGCATAAACTGTTACTGATAAATTTTCCTTTTTGCTTTCCATTTTTCCGTAATCTTCAATCGTCGTTGCTTTACTATTTTGACATTCGCAAATCGCCATGAACAGATTTTTTTCATTTATCATCACACCTACAGGAGTAGAAGAAAATACTGCTTCCTTTTTTATAATTTCCGCTTCGTCTTCCACGACAACTTCCACCGTTTGTGTGGTAGCAATCTCTTTATTAGGTTTACATCCAATAATCACAAAAGGTGAAATTAAGATTAAACCGATTCCATATAAATTTTTTATCATTTTCAATATTGATATTTTTTATTAAAAAAATAAGGTCATGAACCAAAATCCATAACCTCACAAGTACTTATTCTTATTTCCAATAAATTGCCGTTCGGTCTTACAACGCCCTAAAATTCCTGAGTCCGATACGCTCGATACTTATTCCCTAAAGCTTCTTTCATGTCTTCCTCGTTGTCATATTTGTCAAAAAAGTCCAAAAGCATTTCGTTTTTAATTACCGTTGGAGCGACGAAATTTTGAATATCATTCAGCGTAATATCCTTTCCACTCAAAATAATCAAGCGTTCAACGACATTACGTAATTCCCGAATATTCCCTGTCCAACTCAGTTCTTGCAACGCTTTCATTGCATCGTCAGAAACTTTTTTAATCGGTTTTCCATAATCGTTACAAACCATTTCTACGAAATGATCTACTAGAAGTGGAATATCATCTTTACGTTCATCCAAAGAAGGCACTTGAATAATAATCACCGCCAAACGATGATATAAATCCTCACGGAAACGTTTTTTACGAATTTCCTCTTTCAAATTCTTATTCGTAGCCGCAACAACGCGCACATCAACTTTAATTTCCTTATCGCCACCCACACGAGTAATTTTACTCTCTTGCAACGCTCGCAATACTTTCGCTTGAGCAGAAAGACTCATATCACCGATTTCATCCAAGAAAATAGTGCCACCATTTGCTTGTTCAAATTTACCAATACGTTGTTTAATCGCAGAAGTAAACGCACCTTTTTCATGTCCAAAAAGTTCACTTTCGATTAATTCTGAAGGAATTGCTGCACAATTCACTTCAATCATTGGCCCTTTACCACGATTCGATTTCTCATGAATCCAATTCGCTACTAATTCTTTTCCTGTTCCATTCGGTCCGGTAACAAGAATCCGTGCTTCCGTCGGAGCGACACGTTCAATCGTTTCCTGAATCTTTTTAATACCTTCTGATTGACCAACGATTTGAGGCGTTTTGAATTTTTCGACCTTTCTTTTCAGCACTTTCGTTTCTGTAATTAAAGTCGATTTATCCATCGCATTTCGAATCGTAATCAACAAGCGATTCAAATCTGGCGGTTTAGAAATATAATCGAACGCACCTTTTTTTACAGCATCGACCGCAGTTTCAATATCGCCATGTCCCGAAATCATGATGACAGGCACATCAGGAGCCAAAATTTCTAATCGCTCTAATGCTTCCATGCCATCCATTTTCGGCATTTTAATATCAGAAATGATTACGTCATATTTATTTCTTTTGACTTTCGTCAGACAGTCTAAACCATCAGTTGCTTCATCTACTTCATATTTTTCAAACTCTAAAATGTCTCGGAGCGTACGGCGAATCGGTGATTCATCGTCGACTATTAAAATTTTTGCCATATTTATTTTAGGTATTTTCTTATCAGATTAACTAATATAAAATATTATTAATTAAAGTATTACGTATTATTAATAAATAAATTATTATATAATATGAGTAATATACTGAAGATTAATAATTTTCTAATATAATTATTGGTAAAAAATAGTACAAAAATAGTGCAAACGTTTCGGGTAAAACGAGTTACGAGTTACAGGTTACAAATTTTATTGTTTTTTCGTGGGTTTTATCACAGAGTTAAAAGAGTTCTGCTGAGTTCTTTTTAACGTTTATTAGACTTAAAAATTTAGTACCTGTGATTTCAAAATCAGTGAAACACCTTTATTTTTATATTGAACTTTTTACTCGTGAAATTTCAAATCTTTCACATTCAATTGCAATGTACTTTTTCCTCTCCAGTTATTTTCTTCAACCGTATAACATAATTCAAACGGTTGTCCATCTTGAATAAATGAATAATAATCGCCCATATTAAACGCAATCGCATCTTGAATCTGACTTTGTGCGGGTTCCGATTCCTTCTGTTGCAATTTTAATTTTAAATGTTTTTCCTTTAACAATCTCGAACCATCCGTTGCTACCACATTTGATGTCCGAAAAACAGGTCGCATATTTCGAGGACCAAAAGGAGCAAATTGTTTCAATATTTTCCAAAAACGGTCGCTTTTCAAATACTTAAAATCCAAATTTGAACTCACTTTCATCTTTGGAATCAAGTGTTCTTCGGTAATTCGTTCCGACACAATTTTTTCAAATTCCTGTTTGAACGCTGCCACATTTTCTAATTTCATCGTCATTCCGGCAGCGTACTGATGTCCACCAAAATTCATCACTAAATCCTTACATGCTTTAATCACATCGTGAATATCAAAACCATGAACTGACCGAGCGGAACCAACGACTTTATCACCTGATTTTGATAAAATAATCGTTGGACGATGAAACGTTTCCACCATCCGAGAAGCCACAATTCCTAAAACACCATTGTGCCAATCTTCACCGTACAAAACCACGGCTTTCAATTCTTTCCAGTTCGGAACGTTTTTAAATTGCTCAATCGCTTGTTCCGTAATTGCTTGCTCAAATATTTTTCGTTTTACATTATCATATTTTAACTTCTCCGCATTATCTCTCGCTTCCGTTTTATCTTCCGACAATAATAATTTCACCGCATTTTTAGCATCCGAAAGTCGTCCTGCCGCGTTAATCATCGGTCCAATTCCAAACACCACATCACTAATACTTAACGGATAACTTCGGTTCGCTATACTAATCAAAGCTCGCAAACCTTCTCGTGCATAATTATTTAAATATTCTAAACCAAAATACGTCAAGACACGATTTTCTCCCGTTATCGGAACAATATCACAAGCAATACTGACCATTAATAAATCTAATAAATCTGTGACTTCCTTAAAATCCAAATCATTCTTTTCGACATAAGCTTGAACCAATTTAAACGCAACACCGCAGCCACTTAATTCCTTATAAGGATAATCGCAATCCGCCTGTTTGGGATCAAGAACAGCAATTGCATCCGGAACCTCCGCTTCTGGCAAGTGATGGTCACAAATAATAAAATCAATATTTTTTGCTTTCGCATATTCGATTTTATCCATTGCCTTAATACCACAATCCATTGCAATTACTAATGAAAAGTCATTTTCTGCCGCGTAATCAATTCCTTGATACGAAATACCATAACCTTCCTTATAGCGATGTGGAATATAATAATCTAATTTGGAATGATGATTTTTAAGAAAAGAATACATCAATGCGACCGAAGTTGTTCCGTCCACATCGTAATCCCCATAAAGTAAGACTTTCTCTTGATTTTGAATGGCTTGCCCTAATCGAATAACCGCTTTTTCCATTCCTTTCATTAAAAAAGGATCATGAAGAGAAGTTAGTTTTGGACGAAAAAACACCTTTGCTTCTTCATAATTGGTAATTCCTCTTTGGGCCAATAATCGACAAAAAATCGGATGAATCTTTAAACTTTTCTCTAATTTTTTAACTACTTTTTCATCAGCTTCTGCATAAATCCATTGCTTTTCTATCATTGGGTTGGAGACTTTAGGGTTTTAATTATGGTAATTGGTAGCATAAGTGTTCCACTTTTTTTATGTCAAAATATGAATACTTCCTTGAAAAAGAGTTTTCCACATTTAGAACTCAAAGTCCGCCTGCTGCATAAAACGGGCAAATCAACACTTTGCAACCAATCACCAATTACTAATTACTGATTACTGAAAATTAAACGTAAAACGGCGTCATATCAATATCAAATGGTTCTGGGCCATCTTCTCCATATTCTTTACCTGTATCATTATT
>CAWVWD010000115.1:0-9378 GCA_963933585.1 uncultured Saprospiraceae bacterium | reverse complement strand
CCCTACAATTAGGAAGGTTTTTCCAATTGTTAATTCTATATTTTCACCCCCGATATAATTTTTATGAAATTATGAATTCTTAGATTACTTGAATTTAGTTTATCGTAAAATAAAAATCATACCTTTTTCAATCGTATTTATCGTAGAAAATATATAACTAATATCGAGTCTGTCAGAAATATTCAACGGGTTTTCTCCTGAAAAAATTAATGTAAAAATTTACCTATTTCGGATTCTCAAAGGCTAAAATAGTTTTCATAAAAGTTATTTTTTCTTTCTAAATCATTCTCTTGTGGCTTTTATAACTTTTATATCTTTTACGGTTCAAAAACTCTTTTATGAGAAAGCCTTTAAAATTTTCAATAGAACAATTCTTTTACCAAAAATAAACTTACCTTTGCACCGTAAATCTCGCCGCTTGATTTTCAAGTTAAGCGAGGAACGTTAATTTTTAAAATATAACACAATGCCTGTTAAAATTCGTTTACAACGAAAAGGTAGAAAAAAATCACCTTTTTACCACATAGTAGCTGCAGATGTAAGATCACCTCGTGACGGTAAGTACATTGAAAGAATTGGATCTTATAATCCAATGACTTCACCTGCAACGATCGAGTTAGACCGTGAAGCGGCTTACAAATGGTTAGAAGATGGTGCTCAACCAACAGAAACAATGCGTGCAATTCTTCGTTTCAAAGGAGTATTGTACCGTCAGCATTTAATGAGAGGAGTTAAGAAAGGTGCAATGACGCTTGAAGCGGCAGATGCACAATACGACACTTTCATTACTGCAAAAGATGCAAAAATCCAAGTTCGTCGTGAGGCAGCTTTAGAAGAAAAACGTGCTATGTGGGCAAGAATCAACGGTGTCGCTCCTAAAAGAGTTGAACCTGTTGTAGAAGAAGTTCCTGTAGTAGAGGAAACTCCAGTTGTAGAAGAAGCTGCTCCTGTAGCGGAAGAAACACCAGCTGTAGAAGAAGCTCCAGCAACAGAAGAAAAAACTGACGCTGCTGAATAGGTTTTTCTATTTAAACATTTCAAAAAACCCACCTTACAATCTTGTGAGTGTGGGTTTTTTGTTAAATAATGAATTATGAATTGATTTATCCCAAGGTTTCGGGACAAGTCAATTCATAGTTTATAATTCAAAAAATAATGGATTACGTTGAAATAGGTTTTTTAGGAAAAGTTCACGGATTGAAAGGTGAATTGAAGTTCAATATTAACGAACAATTTATTGATGATTTCAATATGGCAGATGTTGTTTTTGTAAAAACAAAAGGACATTTCGCACCCTTCTTCATTGAATCTATTCGTGCTGCAAATAATCCGCTTATTAAGTTTGAAGATGCGAATACGAAAGAAACAGCGATGAAAATTCAGCATCAACCTTTCTTTTTGAGAGCACGGGATATCACAGTTGTAGAAGCAGATGAAACAGAAATAGAATTGATTTATCAGCACTGTAAAGGTTTTCTGATTATCGACGAAGAATTAGGAGCGTTAGGTAAGATTGAAGGAATTGAGGAATTTCCTCAGCAAGAAATGGCGATGATTAATTATCATGGTAAAGAAACTTTGATTCCATTGAATGAATTTATCATTTCTAATATTGATGAAAATGAAAAAATAATTCACGTAAAATTACCAGAAGGACTTTTAGAGATTTGACGGATTTTTCGGGTTGCGAGTTTGACCGTTTTTACGTGAAATATTCACCGCAGAGTTTTTAGATTTATATGTACAAACCGTGTCAGTTTTTGAAACCGACACGGTTTATTAGAAATAATAAAAAATGCGAATAGATATTATAACATTGTTGCCTGAGCTTTTGGAAAGTCCGTTTCAGCATTCGATCATGAAACGAGCTCAACAAAAAGGTTTATTTGAAGTTCATGTTCATAATCCTCGGGAATACGCGGAAGGAAAACACCGACAAATGGATGACGCTCAATATGGCGGCGGTGCAGGTTTGGTGATGATGGTCGAGCCGTTGGCGAAGTGTTTGGACGATTTTATGTCGCAAAGAGATTATGACGAAATCATTTTTATGACGCCTGATGGCGAACGTTTTGATCAAGGTATTGCGAATCATTTATCCATGAAAAAAAATATTTTGATTCTTTGTGGGCATTATAAAGGAATTGATGAACGGGTTCGAGAACATTATATCACTCGTGAAATTTCGATTGGTGATTTTGTACTTTCAGGAGGAGAATTAGCTGCAGCAGTTGTCGTGGATGCGATTGGACGACTATTACCTGGTGTTTTGAATGATGAAACTTCTGCTTTGTTCGATTCTTTTCAAGATAACTTATTAGCACCGCCAGTTTATACTCGACCAGCCGAATTTCGAGGTTGGAAAGTGCCAGATATTTTGCTTTCAGGAAATAAAAAAGCAATCGAAGATTGGCGATATGATAAATCATTGGAGCGAACTCAAAAACGCCGTCCCGATTTATTAGAAGATTAGTTTTAGCATCTGATAATTAAAAAACGAATCTTAAAAATCAAAAAGACCGTCATTTCAACCTTCGCTGAAATGACGGTCTTTTTTTATTAACAACTCATTTTTATATAAATTAAATATTAGATATTTAATATTAACTCATCCTTTATCAATTGAAAATTAAATTACTACACATTATTGTTATTAAAATAAGTCTTTTTCATCCTATTGCTGATGAAAAATGTTAAAAATTCAACTTTTCCCTATGTTCAGAGTTTTTCCCATAGAATTTTGCATTAAAATAATTTATATTTGTTTTTGTCGGAATGCCAGTAACTTTCACACATGCCATAATGAATAATATGAAAGTCATCCAAATACACAAACTACTAATTTTTATATTAGCAATATCCTTTTTTTATAACCCAGCTTTCGCTCAGTTAGAGGAAGATTATCGTCCGATTGAATTAAAAGGCGAGATTCCTGCTGACTTTTTGAAGCGGATAAAAGGAGATATTAAACTACAATATAGAAATAGTTTACGCCTAAATAGTGCTCAAAAAGAACAATTCAGAATAGCAACGGAATATACTCTACGAGATATTTTTCAGCAAGGGAATATTTATTTTAATGATCCAATGACGGATTATGTGCGGAAGGTTGGTAATCGTATTTTATACGGAACGGAGTTGGCAAATGAAATAACTTTCTTTGTAAGTTCTTATAATTCTACGAATGCGACGACTTGGCAAGACGGGACGATTATCGTGAATATTGGTTTATTATCTCGCTTAGAGAATGAGGCCCAGTTAGCTTTTGCACTGGCTCATGAAATCAGTCATTTTATTCAACAACATCCTTATTTACAATATGGTCGTTTTATAAAAAAGCAACAAGCAATAAATAAGAATGAGGCTTTTATTCAAAACATAGATCGAACGTTAGATTATGAGTTAGAAGCGGATTCTATCGCTATAAATCTACTCAGAAGAACGAATTATAATTATAATGAAGGTTCTAAAGTCTTAGGAATTATCCGTGGTGAATATGAACGTAATACGATTGGTTTTGGAAATTACTTATCTTCTAAGAAGTTTACAATAGAGGAACATCATCTTTGTCGGCCAATATCTTACCGTGATTATATGGAGGATGAGTCCGTAAGCTCAAAATCGGTTTTATCAATTGATATTCGACATAAAAAATTAATCAACCGACTTTCTAAGATTGAATATAAATCTGGTTCGAAAACTCATATTTTATCCGTTAAATTATTTCGTAGTATCAAATTAATTGCTCACTTTGAATTGGTAGAACAAGCTTTCCGTACTTCGAATTATTTGAGAAGCATTTATGAAGTTTTAGCACTTTTGAATGATTACCCAAATAATAAATACTTAAATATCAAAGTTTCGGAAAATTTATACTACATCAATTCTTATAATGATTTATCTATTATGAATAGAATTTTCTTTGATGAAAAGAAAATTGATGATGATGTCTACGCCGATTTTTGTTGTTTTATCAATAGACTAACTAAAGACGATATGCACAAAATGGTCTTCGGTTTTGTACAAAAACAATATAAAACATATCCTTCAGAGGAACGAATGTTGATTATCATGGCGAAAACGGTAGAAGCGATTTATGATATGAAATATGCAAAATCTTACTATGAAATCTATGTAAAACTCTACAGAGAAGGAGAACACTTTTTGATGGCGAAAAAAAAATTAGAAGGAAGTTAAATAATAATAATTAACCATTAACCACTAACCATTAATGAAATCAATATATAAAACAATTCTGCCTTTCCTCGTTCTTTTTATCGGCATTTCACTTTTAAATTCATGTAGTACAGGAAAGACTTATATTGATAAAACGGAAACGTTTTCGATAAAGGATAAAACGGTAAAACACATCATTTCTATTAATCCAAACTTCATTTTGCCTGCGACTCTAAATCCAGAAATTGCAAAAAACAAACCAATCATCAATCGTCAGGAGGTACTTTGGTTTTATAAAATTTTGCAAGAAAACGCCAAAGTACATGGTATTCATCTTCAAATCGAAGGTGCAGCAGAAACCATTAAAGGTTTTGATTCTAACTATTTTAATTATCTCGCACCGCTCAAAAGAGAGATTTTACAGGTTTTATATT
This sequence comes from uncultured Saprospiraceae bacterium, assembly GCA_963933585.1. Taxonomy (GTDB): domain Bacteria; phylum Bacteroidota; class Bacteroidia; order Chitinophagales; family Saprospiraceae; genus CAWVWD01. The sequence goes on along the minus strand of CAWVWD010000115.1, from coordinate 4,768 downwards.
TACAGGACTTTGCAGACGTCAATAAAAAAGAATCTTCTACAAAAATGATTCAAGAATATAAAAATGGTTTGATCATTTCTTCACATTATAGTCATTTAGCAGAAAAATACGGGACACCATATTTTGCACTTCAGGGTATTTCCTATATTCCAAAAACAGACGAAAGTAAAGGCGAAGTCATTCTTGCCGCTGCAGTTCCTACCAATGATTTATCTTTTATCACTTCTGATGTCGAAACCGTTTATTATACTGTAATTGTTGATGTATCTTTGTCAGAAATCGTTTACAAGGAATTTCGAATTATCAAAACTAACAACCTACAAAAGAATTTTGATTCCATCGTGGACGATAGTTTTTCTTTAATTAGTAAATAACAAACGTCCGTCCTTTGAATAAAAAAATACTCCGTCTTGCCATTCCGAATATTATTAGTAATCTTTCCGTGCCGCTATTGAGCTCCGTTGATACGGCAATGATGGGCCGAATGGAATCCGAAATTTACATTGGTGCAATCGCTCTCGGAGCGTTAATTTTCAACTTCGTTTATTGGAGTTTTGGATTTCTGCGAATGGGGACGACTGGCTTAACCGCTCAAGCTTTTGGCGAAAAAAACAATGCAAAACTTATGCAGATTTTGGGTCGAGCGATGATTTTCGCTTTTGGTTCAGGACTGATAATTTTAGTTGCTCAATTCTTTTTATTAAATATTGGATTTTCGATTTTAGATGGAAGTGAAGCCGTCGAAAGTTTAGCGAAAGAATACTTTTCCATTCGGATTTGGGCAGCTCCAGCCACGCTTTGTTTGTATGCGATGATGGGATTCTTTTTTGGAATGCAAAATGCACTTGTTCCAATGGTTTTAACGATTATTATCAATGTCGTTAATTTGATCGCCAATATCATTTTAATTCAATATTTCGGTATGAAAGCCGATGGCGTTGCACTCGGAACGGTCATCGCTCAATACACTGGATTCATTATTGCCTTGATTATCTTCTACAAAAAACATGGTGAATTACTCGTTCATTTTCAACGAAAAGCCATTTTCGAAATTCAAGCATTTAAGAAATTCCTTTCGCTCAATCGAGATATTTTCGTTCGGACATTTATGCTCGTTTTTGCCTTTGCCTTTTTTGAAAATCAATCCGCCGCACAAGGTAATTTGACCTTAGCAATTAATAGTATTTTATTACAATTTGTCGCTTGGATTTCCTACGGAATTGATGGGTTTGCCTTTGCCTCAGAGAGTTTAGTCGGAAAATATGCGGGAGCAAAAAACCAAGAAAAATTACGAAAATCGATTAATTTATCTTTCGTTTGGGCATTTGGCTTAGCCTTTACTTACAGCTTAATTTTTTACGTTTTTGACGTGCCTCTTTTACATTTATTTACCAATCAGGAAAATCTAATTACAGCTGCTCAAGATTATACGATTTGGATTGTTTTATTTCCGATTCTCGCCACAGCAGGTTATATGTGGGATGGCGTTTTTGTCGGTTTAACCGCTTCCAAAGCGATGCGAAACACGATGCTTTGGGCATTTATTTTTTATATAATCCTATTTTATGCCGTTGATTATCAATTAGTTGAAATGACAAATTTTTGGCTTTGGCTGACCTTTAGTTTATTCATTGGCATTCGAGGAATTGTACAAACGGTTTATTATCGTTTGTATTTGAAAAACCTAGCGTGATGAGAACGCGGATTTAGCGGATTGATGCGTATTTTTTTCGCTATTATTAATCGTTTAAAACTAAAAAACAAAACCGTCATTCCGACCTATATTGGAATGACGGTTTTGTTTTAAAAAAATCTGCGTTGTCAGGGAAATTTGCCCCGAGTAAAATCGGGGTAAACTGGCAGAAAAAATCAATAACCCAAAGCCGTGTCATCACCCCGAATATCCGCCGCACCTTCCAACGTTCCATCTGCTTTCCGCACAATCGCTTCTACTTTTCCAATCCCGCTTCGAGTTTCAATTTTGTGTCCCAACTTTTCTAAAGCAGTAACCGTATTTTCGTCAAAACCTTCCTCTACAAAAATTTGATCTGGCAACCACTGATGATGAAAACGCTTGGCATTTACCGCTTCTTCGACTGTCATTCCGTATTCTGCTACATTCAAAAATACTTGTAAAACAGACGTGATAATCGTAGAACCGCCAGGCGATCCGACAACCATAAATAGTTCCCCACCTTTTTCAATAATCGTTGGCGTCATCGAACTCAACATTCGTTTTTGTGGCTGAATTGCATTTGCTTCATTCCCCACCAAACCATAAAAATTAGGTACGCCAGGCTTCGCACTAAAATCATCCATTTCATTATTCAAAAAGAAACCAGCACCACTCACTACCACTTTTGAACCAAAATTCGTATTCAAAGTCGTCGTAATCGAAACCGCATTTCCTTCAGAATCTACGATAGATAAATGCGTCGTTTCTTCACTTTCTACTCTTGGCTCTCCTGCTGCTATGGCTTCACTTGAAGTTACTTTTTCCGCTGTAAAATCTGTCATTCGAGACGTCAAATATATTTCATCTGTCATCTCCAAAATCGGCACATTCCAAAAATCGCTGTCTCCAATATATTCTGCCCTGTCCGCATAAGCCCGTCTTTCCGCTTCCGCAATCGCATGAACCGAACGCACATCATGGAAACCATATTCATTCAATGGCAACGGCTCAATCATCCCTAAAATTTGTGCTAAACAAATTCCGCCAGAAGATGGCGGTGGCATAGATGAAATCGTATAATCGTCATATTCAAACGTAATTGGCTTTCGCCAAACGGCTTGATAATTTGCCAAATCCTCGTGCGTAATAATTCCGCCCCCAGCTTGCATTTCTGCCACAATCAAATCTGCATTTTCACCTTCATAGAAACCAGCTTGACCTTCGTCACGAATCCGTCTCAGCGTTTCCGCTAAGTCTTTTTGCACCAACGTCTCCCCTACTTTCCATTCCGAACCTTTGACAAAAACAGGCATCGTCGTATTATATTTCTTAATATCTTCCATTTTTTCATTCAACGTTCCCGCTTCTTTTGATGTCATGAAATAACCATTCTCCGCCAATTCAATCGCAGGATTTATCAATTCCTCAAACGGTAAATTTCCGCCATACTCTTCATAAGATGCAAACAAACCAGCCACTGTTCCTGGAACGCCAACCGCCAAATGACCGTAAACGCTCAAACCATCAACGACATTTCCAGCCGAATCTAAATACATATTTTTATGAGCCGCAGCAGGCGCTTTTTCTCGATAATCCAACGTCATCACTTCGCCATCTGCCGAACGATGCACCATAAATCCGCCGCCGCCAATATTCCCTGCTCGTTGATAAACTACCGCCAAAGCCAACTGCACCGCAATCGAAGCGTCCGTTGCGTTTCCACCTTTTTCTAATATTTCTAAGCCAATCTTTGTCGCTTCAGGATGAGCGGTTACGACCATTCCTTTTTTCCCTGTTGCGGTTTTTGGGGTATCATAAGGTTCTGCAACTTCGACGTTTTTAGATGATTGACGACAAGCCGCAAAAGCGATAATAAGTGTTAGTAGGATGTATTTTTTCATGAATCTCATTTTTTCTTTATGTATAGAATATGGTTATTCAAATTCAATATTATCAAGGATATTATAGCAATAATAGGAATTTTTGAGGAGAAATTTTCGTTGGTTCACTATTCAACAAATAATTTTTTTTATTTCTAAAATATGAAACTTATCATCATCACAGGACCTCCAGCAAGTGGAAAAATGACCGTCGGACAAGAACTTGCAAAACTGACCGATTTAAAATTATTTTTCAATCATCAATCTTTAGATTTAGTGAATCAATATTTTGATTTTGGAACGAAACCGTTTAGACGTTTAGATGATACGATTCGGTTTGCGTTGTTTAATGAAGTGGCGAAAAGTGATTTGGAAGGTTTAATTTTTACGGTTGTTTTGGCATTTGATTTACAGGAAGATATTGACTATTTAAAGAAAGTCGCCGATATTTTCAAGGCTCAAAATGCTCAAATTGGTTTGGTGGAATTACACACCGATTTGGAAGAACGGTTAAAACGCAACAAAACTGAAAATAGATTACAACACAAACCTTCAAAACGAGATTTAGAATTTTCTGAAAATAATTTATTGAGCTTTGATAGAAAATATAGAATGCAATCTCAAGAAGGCGATGTCAATGGAATTGATATCTTGAAGATTGAAAATATGAATATTACAGCAGAGGAAGCGGCTTTGAAAATTAAAGCATATTTTAGGCTATAATAAAAATCCTTATGAGTTCCACATCACAAAAGGCATCGAATGCTTTGGAAGCGTCCGATGCCTTTACTATGAAATAATTGAACGATGGAAAATATAAAATTACTCCCTCGGTAACATCGGCAAAAAAGCTGAAGTCCGACGCATATATTCTTTATAACCAGGTTTTGACTTTTGTAAATTCACTTCTAACATCGCAACGCCGGAGACGAATCGCAACAAGAAATTCATAAATATAGGCACAAAAAAGTACAGCCAACCTCCAGGAGTTCCGAGTACAAACATGAAAAACCCCCACCAAATCATCGCATCGCCGAAGTAATTCGGATGTCGAGTGTATTTCCATAAGCCGCTATCCATGATTTTACCTTTGTTCGCAGGATTCTTTTTGAATCGTTTTAATTGCCAATCACCGACAGATTCAAAGAAAAAACCAAACGTCCAAAACACAAGTCCAATATATTCAAACAAACCTAAAGTCGGAATGTCACTA
>CAWVWD010000114.1:0-9387 GCA_963933585.1 uncultured Saprospiraceae bacterium | reverse complement strand
AACAATACATCATTAGGATTAAAATACCCAAAGGTTATATGATTGATGAAATACCAGATAAAAATGCACTCAAATTAGATACAAACCAAAGCGGCTTTACGTATATGACAAATTTTGAAGGCGATGAAATTCAAATTGTTTCTAAAATTAATTTAGCCAATCGCTACTTTGATGTTAATGATTATCCTATAATCCAAAAATTTTACGCCTTTATAGTTGAAAAACAAAGTGAGAATATCGTTTTGAGAAAAATACCTTAAATGTAATTGCTCATTTATAAAAAAAACTACTCTCTAAAAACGATTCACCATCGTTACTATTTTATAATAATTACTTTTAATCAACACATATGAACATTATGAAAAAAATATCAATTCTTACCACCTTGCTGTTGGCCTTTATGTCCAATTTCGTAATTGCTCAAATTGACGATTATGCCGTTTCTGCTATTCCAGAAACCTTAAAAAAAGATGCACATACCGTTATTCGTTATGAAAAAACAACTTTTGAAGTCAGTTCTTTGAATAAAGGCGAAATCCGATATAAAGGTATTATTACCTTGATGGACAAAAAAAGTCCATATTCGGATGTTGTTGTTTTCTATGATAAAGCCTTCGATAAAGTAGAATTATTCCACATCAAAATTTATGATGCAAATGGAAAAATGGTCAAGAAAATTAAGAATAAAGCCGTTTCTGATCATAGTAGTTACAGCAACGATACTTTCAATGACGGACGATACAAATACGCAGATGCGACTTATGCAGAATATCCTTATACCGTAGAATATGAATATAAGAAAACGCGTACAATGACGATGTTTTATCCAGATTGGTACATTAATCGTGATTTTGAGATTTCGGTTGAACAGTCTGAATTTGAAATCATTACCCCTAAATCTATTCAGGTTCGACACAAAGCAAAAAATATCGAAATTTCTCCGAAATCGAAATCTGAAAATGGTATGAATTATTACCAATTTTCAGTCCGTAATATTCCTGCTTTTCTGGAAGAGCCAGTGAGTCCGATTGAAGATAATATTCTGCCCCACGTATTTTTTGCTCCGAATAAATTTGGTGTAGCAAACTACGAAGGCGATATGTCAAGCTGGGAAAAATTGGGCACATTCAGTTATGAACTAAATGAGGGTCGAGATGAATTATCGGATGATATGAGAAATACCATCAATAAACTCATTGTCGATGCAGAAACCAAAGAAGATAAAATAAAAATCCTTTATCGCTATTTGCAAGAAAATATGCGATACGTCAGTATTCAATTAGGCGTCGGTGGATGGCAAACCTTCGATGCGAAATATGTAGAACGTAATAAATATGGTGATTGCAAGGCTTTGACAAATTTCATGAAGTCAATGTTAACCGAAATTGGTATAGAATCTCATGCGGCTTTGCTTCGTTCAGGTGATGATGCTTACGACCAAACTGCTGGTTTTTCTACTGCTGATTTTAATCATGTGGTGCTATATGTTCCGAATGAAAGTAAGAATGGAACGTGGTTAGAGTGTACCAGTTCGGACTTTCCAGCGGGTGTAATTGGCTCTTCAAATGAAGACCGTTTTGCCTTATTGGTAAAAAAAGAAGGTAGTCAATTGATTCGTACACCGACGAGTACAAAAGATGATAATTCATTGATTTCCAATATTAAAATAAATATTTCAAAAGACGGAACCGCTCAGATAAAAGCGAACCAAAGAGCGACTGGTCACCAAGATATGACGTACCGCTATTATGCATTGAATGAATCGGAAGATAATATCAAACGGGTACTTCAAAATAGTTTCTCTTTACCAAGTTTCAAAATTAAAGATTACGCTTTGAGTCCGAGTAAGGACATTCCAGAAACGGATATTATGCTAGATTTGGAAGTACCAAAATATGCTTCAAAAGGTGGCAAACGTTTATTCATTTCACCGAATCCGATTAACCAATTGACGTACATTCCTCGTGAAGTAAAAACACGAAAATTACCAATCGAAAACCGTTACGCGTTCTCGGATGTGGATGTAGTTACGATTGAAATTCCAGATGGTTATGAGGTAGAAAGTATTCCAGAAGAGAATTTGACGATTGAAAATGACTTCGGAAAATACGCTATTAAATTCGAGCAAAAAGAGAATCAATTGATTTATACCAGAACAATGGAAAGAAAACTTTTCTCGTTCCCAAAAGAACGTTATACGGATTACAGAGATTTCTTGAAAGCGATTTCTAAAGCAGATAGAATGAAAGTCGTTTTGGTTCGTAATCAACCGTAGTTTTAATTGTTAAATATTAATTTCGCTCTGACGACAAATTAGAAAGCCTTGTAAAACTACGTTTTTGCAAGGCTTTTATTATTTTATTTATAATGACCGAATCTGATGAGGACAAAATTTTAGGAAAACTTTCCACCTAACAGAATCCAAATTTCAATTTATCAAAAAATCCGTAGAAACGGTCATTATCAATTAATTAAGAGGTTGTCGAAGCCAATAATTTTTTAACACTAAACTTCCCACTTCCATTCACGAGAATCATCATCAAACCACCGATAATGGCGACATTTTTAACAAACATTGTTTGTTCTAAAGGATCAGAAAAGTTATCCGTATAAAAAATTGCTGTTACTGGAATCATAAATGCCAAAAGTAACGCCGCTCCTAATTTCGCCCGATAACCAAATAAAACCAAGAGTCCGCCCAAAATCAAACAAAATATAGAACCCCTCAATAATAATGATGGCCGAAATGTAATGCCATTCGCAACAATCGCCTCCTTTGCTTCCTGAAAATCAGCAATATATTGATACGCCGCTAACAAAAAAGTCGTCGCTAACAAAATTCGTCCTATTAAATCAAATATATCTTTCATTCGTAGTTCTTATATTTTCACTGAAACTTATAAAAGCGAAAATACACAAACTATCTGAAATGTAGCACAGACATTCTTCTATGTGTTATTTAACTTCGCCAATAATCACCCCAAAATTTCCACCCAAATCCTCCGAACCTTTCGCAGGCAAATAAGTATTAAAAACAAAACTATCCAAATACCACGCATTTTGACAACCTTTCTCTTTGAAATAATTAGCGAAAGCATAGAAATTCACTTTCTCTTTTGACCTCACAAAAAGTAAATTCCCATTTGGCAAAATTCCAATGCCATTTCTATAATGTATAAAGGTTGATTTCTTGTTAAATTTGGAATGTAATTTTCCATGAATTACCCACATTAATCCCGATTGCGTAGCCGACTATCGCTAACAAGGTTATTTTTTTTATGGCTTTTTAAATTATAAAGTTTCAAACGTTCCAATAGCCGCTGCTTTAGCTGCCGTTCTTACTTGAAACGCTTACGATAGCTAAAGTAATTGCTATGATAAAATCCATTTTTCCACTTGCTCCAAAACCCGTTTATCACTCAATAAATCCATATGATTCGCTTCATACAAAACCATAGAATTTTCAGGTTTAAAACCTAAATTCTTCGTTTCATTTTCATGTTTTCCCAATGCACTTTTCAATTGTACCAAACCATCGCCAATTGTTTTTTCTTTTAAATTATCGCCCACTTTTCCAATCGTTGCCGCAATCGTATAACAATCTACATTTCCAGGCAAAAGCAGTATTTTTCGTTCATCTGTTTGCTTCTCGAATCTGTCTCGACCTTGCCAATCCTCATCTACCAAACTTCCAAATCGTAAATCCGTAATACCCGAACTTCGCATTTTTCCGAGCCTCGCAAACGGTTTCAGATAAGGAATTGCCGATAAAAGTCTATCGACATGATTTCCAATTCGTTCCAAAGGTGAACCATGGTGCGGCGTTCCAAGAAAAACAATCTTAGTCAAATATTTCATCCATGATTGTCTATTTTCTGTTCCATAATAAAATGCACTTCGTGTCAATAATCCGCCCATGCTATGCACCAAAATCACAATTTCTTCTACCGGAACAGACCAATTTTTAATTAATTCCTCCAAAAGAAGATTCATCTTTTGACCATTTTCAGAAATATGTAATCCCGTATTATAATGTAAATAAACAGGGATAAAATCTGATTTTTCAGCTAAAATTTCGCCATGATTAAGACCTTTGCGAGTCCACTGAATATCATTCATACATAAACCGTGAACCATTAAAAGTATTTTCCCGCTAATCTTTTCATCAGCCTTCGCTGCTTTAATTTTATCAAAATCAATCGCTTCGCCGTCTTGTCTAAAAGCCATTGAAGTCGCCAATGGATTTTTATTTTCTTGTAAATAATCACCCACAACGCCATTCAGAACCGCCAAGACCGTCTCCTTCTCTCCTACCGAAATACCAATATTTAAGTTCGGATTCAACGTTCCCAATGACTTATCCAAACCGCCACCAATCAATTTCGTAAAAAAACGCACCGTATTATAAACGAATCCAGAAACACGACTTATCAAATGCTGCACAGGTGTAGATTTCAATAAAGGCGGATGCACCACTTGCGTCTGCACTTCTTCCACTAAATCCGTCACGTTTACCGTCGCCTCCGTAATTATTTTTGTTATTCCACGAATGTCCGCAATGCTGATTTTTGTTTGTTTTGGCATGAGTTGTTTTTTTGATTAAAATCAATGTATGATACGATTTTTTTGAGGCTTAAAATAACTTTTTTATAATTTTTTATTGATAAAATAATCCGAAGAAAAACCGTATTCGCACGCTATACTTTAATTTGCCTTTTCACCTCAAATATCTACAAACAGATTCCGTGATCCGAACCTTTCTTATTCGATATTAGATTCTTCGGAGAACCGAAGCTAATTGTAGGTTTAAATAATTTCCAATTTGATTTTGAGGTGCAGCACACCGATACCATTTCTTCCAATTGTCTTATTTCTATTGATACTTTCGCTCAAAGTGAAGGTATCAATAGAAAACAATCTTATGACATTTCACCATATTTCCAAAATCACTTTCCTATCTTTAACAATTCATAAAATATTACCAGTAACCAAATAATGTTTCGAGCTACAATGATACGATTTTGACTACTTTACAAATTTCGTGGCGTTAAAACGGTCAAATTCGCAACTCGTAACCCGAAACTCATAACCAAATTACAGATATGAAAAAATTAACAACCTTCCTACTATTCTTCGTAGTAGCTGCTACCATTGTGAGTTGCGGCAAAAAAGATGCAAAATATGATAGACCTTTAGACCATTGGGTTTTTCGTTCCGTGATGGATTCGATTCCAAGAATCGTTACCGCTGCTTTGCATGACGATGTTTGGATGGCGTACAATGCAGAAAATGGAACGGTTTATAAAGCTTGGGACGGAACCGTAAATTTTGATGGCGCCGTTTTTACAACCGCTCATGGCCCGCAACCGACGTCTATCGGTGACGCTTGGTTCATTAATACGATAAAAGAACCGTGGACGGTCGAAATTGGAGGAAAAGAAGATAAACCAAAGGTTTCGTACAAAGGTCACCGTTTTGTGAAGGGGCAGGTAGAATTCATGTACGAATTAGGCTTGTCAAATGGAACAACGGTTAAGGTTTTTGAGAAACCTGAGGCGATTGTGGATGGCACGACAAGAGGTTTAGAACGCACATTTACCTTGGAAAATGCGCCGAGCGATGTAAAAATTAGGTACGAAGCAAATCTGAGTTCGATTGCTTTGGAAAGTAGCATTACGACGGACGGAACTTGGGAAAAAATGAGTTCGAAAAAACGTAAGGCGAAGGATTTGAGTGGTTTTGATATTGTTGGAAAGTTGACTTTGAATAATGATAAGCCAACGGTTTGGACGACGATGTTCACGACGAAACCATTAATTATTGATACAAGAAATAAAAACGCAAAAGCAGAGGAAGAAGAAATTCCTTTAGGTGCAAAATTGATTGCAAAAACGGATTGTCCAACTTGTCATAATACATTTAACAAAACAGTTGGTCCAGCTTATATCGATATTGCAAAACGCTATGAAACGAGCGAATCGAATCGTGCCATGTTGGTAAACAAAATTATCAATGGCGGTTCCGGAGCTTGGGGAGCAGCGGCGATGACGGCTCATACTGATTTGCCGAAAGAAAACGTCACCGAAATGGTGAATTACATTTTATCATTGGATGCGGATGAAGAATCGGAAGGAGCAGTGGGTGGATTCAAAGACATTCCTGTCGCAGAATATCGCAAAGCAGATACTGCCGCAACAAAGAAAAATATTTTGCCTGGTGCGTTGGCAAAAGCCTACGTTTCTAAAAAAGCGTTGAGCGTTTTGGCAGATGTGAATTGGAAAGCGAAACCACAATTTGGTGGAGCGGTTACTAAAATTCACGCTTACGCCGAAGATTTCAAGGAATTGACGGAAGATTTTGCCATAAGTTTTGAAGGTTATTTGAATATTGAAAAAGCTGGTGTTTATGTCTTGCGTTTGGGAAGTGATGACGGCTCTCGACTGTTATTGGGCGATGACGAAGTGATTAATCACGATGGTTTGCATGGCGGAACATTTAAAGAAACAGCTATTGGCTTGGAAAAAGGATTGCATCCGTTTAAGATTGAATTCTTTCAAGGAAAAGGCGGACGTGCGGTTTCTTTCCAATATCGTGGTTTTGACCAATCGGAATTTGTGGTTGTGCCTTCAACGGTGATGGTGCAAGATGCGGACAGACAGAGCGAGGTTTTAGGTTTGGAAATGCCTTTGAATAGTGAAAATATAATGCCGGGCGACAAAATGCCTGTAGCTGGTGTGCATCCGAGTTTTGATTTATCACAAGCTCGTCCAAGTTCATTTTTACCGAAAGTCGGTGGAATGGATTTCTTGGCGGATGGCAGAATGGTGGTTTCGACTTGGGAACCGACCGGTTCCGTTTATATTTTGAGTAACTTAAATCAAGATGATCCAGAGAAAATTGTGGTCAAAAGAATCGCAAAAGGATTGGCGGAACCATTAGGGTTGACGGTTGTGGATGATGTGATTTATGTATTGCAAAAGCAAGAATTAACTCGCTTGGTGGATAACGATGGTGATGAAATGATTGACGAATATCAGACGGTTTCCAATCAATGGAAAGTATCTTCTAATTTCCATGAATTTAATTTTGGTTTATTATATAAAGATGGTCATTTCTACGGCAATTTATCCACAGGAATTTTGCCTGGAGGAGCAAGTGCAAAGCAAGTTGCTGACCGTGGAAAAACAATTAAGATTTCAGAAAAAGATGGTTCAGTAGAATTTTTAACTTCCGGCTTGAGAACGCCAAATGGAATTGGTTTTGGTTACGAAGGTGAAATGTTCGTAGCGGATAATCAAGGCGATTGGTTACCAGCTTCTAAGATTGTTCATGTTAAGAAAGGAGCTTGGTATGGCTCCCGTTCAGTGGATTTTGAAGGAACAGCGGAATTGGAAGAAATGCAGCCTGTGGTTTGGTTACCACAAGATGAAATCGGTAATTCGCCTTCGCAACCGGGGATTTTGAAACACGGAATTTACAAAGACCACATGATTCATGGCGAAGTAACGCACGGTGGATTGAAACGGGTTTTTGTGGAAGAAGTGGACGGGAATTATCAAGGTGCTTTATTCCGATTTACGCAAGGAATGGAAGCTGGGGTGAATCGAATTGCTTGGGATAATGATAGCAAAAATCTATATATTGGCGGTATCGGAAATCCCGGTAACTGGCAACATTCGGGAACGCAATGGTATGGTTTACAACGATTTTCATACAATGAAAAATCAACGTTTGAAATGTTGGCGGTTCGTGCAAAATCGAATGGTGTGGAAATCGAATTTACGGAAGCTATCGGTGAAAATTACGGCAATCGTGCAGAAGATTATGAAATTAAACAATGGTATTATTTGCCAACAAAAGAATACGGCGGTCCGAAAATGAACGAGACGAAATTGCCTATAAAGTCAGTTAATATTTCGGAAGACCGTAAAAAGGTATTTTTAGAATTAGGCGAAATGAAAGCAAAGCACGTCGTTTATATTCGTTTGGCGGGAACATTTGTTAGTCAAAAAAATCAAGAATTGTGGTCAACCGAATGTTGGTACACGATGAATAAAATTCCTGCGGATAATCTTGGTTTTACTCGTCCTACAGCGACTCAACCTCTAAATACACTAAGCGAAGCAGAAAAAGCGGCTGGTTGGGAATTGTTATTCGATGGCAAAACGACGAACGGTTGGCGAAATTTCCGAAAGGAAACAATTGGTTCGGCTTGGAAAGTCGATGATAACGCTCTGGCTTTGACAAAAGCTCAAGGAAATGATGGCTGGCAAGTAAAAGATGGTGGTGATATTATCACGGATAAAGCCTACGAAAATTACGAATTGACGATAGAATGGAAAATTCAAAACTGTGGAAATAGTGGAATTATTTTCAATGTTTTTGAGGACGAAAACTTTGATTATGTTTGGCAAACAGGCCCTGAAATGCAAGTTTTGGATAATCTTTGTCATCCGGATTCTCGCATCAGAACGCACCGAGCTTCTGATTTATACGATATGATTGAGTGTAATCGTGTAACCGTAAAACCTGCCGGAGCATGGAATCAAGCTCGTTTGGTCATTAATAATGGCAAAGCAGAACATTGGTTAAATGGTCGTAAAGTCGTGGAGTATGAAATGTTTACAAAAGAATGGGAAGCGATGATTGCAAAGTCTAAATTCAAGGATATGAAAGGTTTTGGAACGTACAAGAAAGGTCATATTTCTTTGCAGGACCATGGTGATTTGGTTTGGTATCGGAATATTAAGATTATGGAACTGAAGTAGTCTTTCCACAGATACAACCTGTGGTTATTCATATTCAACCTTTTCAAGGTTGTTTTGCAAAAGCTACATCGAGGTTTTCGGTGTAGCTTTTTTGCTAAAACGCAAACCCTTTCCGTCATTCCGTACTTGATACGGAATCTCCCAAGCTTTAGAGACGAAAATTAGGCTAAAACCAAGTAAAACTTGTCGTCCAACGAAAGTTTAATTTTAAGTTCACCATCAAACCAACCTCTTGAAAAGTCCAAATTTTTGAATATTTCTAAAAGTAAGATTTTCCCGGTTTGTGTCCCAACCCTTTCCGTCATTCTCAACTTGCCTGCCCCTAAGCCTCGTGGGATTGAGAATCTCCCAAACATTAAAGACGAAAATTAGAACTGAAACTAAGTAAAAACCCATCATCCAACAAAAAATTAATTTTAGATTCACCATACCTTGTCCCGAATACTCGGGAAAACCTTACTTTTGGATAAGTTTAATTTTTGACTTTCTAACAGATTGATTTAATACCCTTCGACAATCAAGACAGAACAAAATCGTCCTAATTTTCCATCGTCCATTTTCCATTAAATCCTTACCTTTCTTTATCTTCACATCAATTATTTCACCCAAAATGTTTGGA
>CAWVWD010000113.1:0-9392 GCA_963933585.1 uncultured Saprospiraceae bacterium | reverse complement strand
TTTCCCATTTACAAACAAATAAAAAGCAGATTGTACACCTTCGAAGTGAATGAAAACTGGTTGATTTTTCCAATTTTTTGGTATTTCAAATTGACGAGAATAAATGCTAATAGGATTTAGGTCATAATGATGAGAAATAAAAGGTGGATTTGAACCATCGTAAGGTGCTTTGATATTTGTATAGTTCATAAAAATCTGTGCTCCCAACAACTCAAAATTCGAGGGAACTTCCACACGTCCACCATATAAAGAACCAAATACAAAATTTTTATATGCTTTTAATTTCCAACCTTGATATTCTGATTTTCCATCTATTTTTTTTAGAGCTTTTCTTGTTGCATTCAAACTCACAAAATACTCCGACTTCGATTTATCAAAAGTCAAAGCCGCTTTTTCGTTTTGAAACGAAATGAAATGTGCGTGAGCAGGGAGTTTATTGATTTCGAAAGTAGCGAAATCTTGATAAGGTTGAGCGTGAAGATTGACGCAGAAAGTCAAAAATATAATAAAGACCGTCATGCCGATTCCGAGGACTCCGGAGTATTCCCGAAGGCAACGGAACAAAGTTTTAACCTTTTCATCAATTAAAACAAGTAGTTTTTTGAGCATCGAGTTCTTACGGTCAGGAGATACCGACCTACGTCGGCATGACGGTTTTATTTTGGTTTTTTTATTTAGTGCGTTTATTGGGATTTGCATCTTTATCTTAGGATTTTGCATAAAATTTATTTGGTTTGGGTATTAACAATCATTAAAATTACTTGTTTTCAAATTAATATTCTAATCCTTTCTATTTTTGCAAAAAAATTGAGGTTTTGAGGCTGATTTTTTTTAATTGTCAATTGCCAATCACCGAGTTCTCGGGATAGGCTTTAAATTAAAAACTATGACAAGATTAAGTGTAAATATTAATAAAATAGCGTTAGTCAGAAATTCACGAAAGGGAAACTTTCCAGATTTGTATCAAGTTGCAAAAGATTGTGAAGCATTTGGTGCAAAAGGAATTACGGTACATCCTCGACCAGACGAACGTCATATTCGCTACGCTGATGTGCCGATTTTGAAGAATTTGGTAACCACCGAATTCAATATCGAAGGAAATCCGATTGGTGATTTTATGGATTTGGTCTTGAAAAATAAGCCACATCAATGTACGCTTGTACCTGATTCGCCAGACGTTTTGACATCTGACCAGGGTTGGGATACGATTAAAAATGCAGATTTTCTAAAAGATATTACAACTCAATTGCAGGAAGCTGGCATTCGGGTGTCGATTTTCGTGGATGCAAATGCGAAAATGGTCGAAGGTGCGAAAGCAATTGGAGCAGATAGAATTGAATTCTATACCGGTGATTTTGCAAAAGGATTTTTAACGAATCCAAAAGCAGCGGTCGAGCCACATTCTCAAGCCGCACGAATTGCGAATGAAATCGGGATTGGCGTTAATGCTGGACATGATTTAAACTTAGATAATTTGACTTTTTACTGCAAACACGTTGAGAATTTATTGGAAGTTTCAATCGGTCACGCTTTGATGGCGGATGCCTTATATTACGGTTTGAATAATTCAATTCAGATGTATTTGCGGGCGTTGAGTGATGGAAACGCTTAATAAAATGTTTAATCTTGAACTACAAAAGCACAAAATTCACAAATATTTTTCAAGGATAATAGATTAAAAAAACGCCTTCTATGTTCTTTGTACCTTTGTGGTTCAAAATTAAATTACCGTGCTAATAAAACCTTATAATCTGTCAAATAACCATTTCGCTCCGTACTTTTCGACCAAAATATTATCGAAATGATCCGCTCGTTCAAAGAGGTTTTGGAACAAAATACTTCCTATGTCCATATTCAAATCTCGTTCATAAATCAATAGTGATAAAACAATTTCTGAACCTTTAATACTTAGATTTAAGCCTTTCAGCAGATAGTTTTGTTGTAATAAATATTCATAAAGTGCTTCCGTCGGATGTTCAGATAATCGACACAGAATCGCATCACCGATAATATAACCATCTTTTTCATTATAAATAATTTCAATCGTCGCACTTCCTTGATGCACTTCCCAAGCATTTGGTCCTTTTCGAGCTAATTTTATATCATAACCAGTTTGTGACAATAGGTTTTCGATGGTTCGAGCAATACCTTCGGGTTCGTAGTTTTCGATTTCAATCTCCAAACTTTCACCACAATCCGGACATATTTTTTGCACTATTTGCGTTTCCGCAATGAGCTTTTCACAACCAACACATTTAATAATGACTTCATTTTCAAATTGTTTCGATTGTTTATAATAGTGAATTAAGGATTGAATAATGTAATCGCTGGAAAGCGCAAAAGCAAACGTATCATTGATACTATACATTGCTGAATTCAAACCCAAAATCCGATGTTGATTATCCAAAACTGGACAGCCACTTTGGTCTGAAGCTACCGGAGTATCTAATTCCAAATACGTGATTTTATCCGTTTGTTCAATCGTGTCAGCGAGTTCTGCTTTAACAATTTCCTGCTGCGAACCATCTGGGATTCCTGCAATCCAAATAGGAATTTCTGTTTCAATATTCGCCAAAGTAGCCAGCTCTAATTCCGGTGCTTCCCAACCATTCGGAATCGCCAAGAACGCCACATCCAAAATCGAATCTAAATACAAGACTTTCGCCAATGATTTTTCGTTCAAACCTTGAACCACCACTTCCTCGTTGCCTCTCACAATATGTTCACACGTTACGATTACCTTCCATTTTGGCAATAAAAATCCCATTCCAACACTGGTCGGCGTTGCGACTTTTATGAGAATTTCCTGGTAATTAGTAGCTGGTAACCGGTCTTTGATCACTGGTTTTTGATTTCTCATGCTAAAATATTTTAGTAATTATCCAGTATCTTTTTTATTTTATTTATCCGACTTCTCAGGAGAAAATTTTCATACTAAAAACTTCCACCTTACTGGACTTAAATTTCAACGTTAAATGAAAAAACCTACGATTCTGAATAATCCATTTCCGATAATCATCTTTATTATTAATCCGTCAATCGTCCACCGTTAACCGACTTATCATTTCCAAATACGACTGAGTAAAAGTACCCATATTCGTATAATTCAATAAATCAAGTTCCGGTTTCATGTTTGGATATTGCTTTTTATAGCCTTTCGTAATCGCATTAATATCGTGCTTAATTCCTGATTTATTAAACGCTCGAATTTCATCTTGATATAAATCAAAAGAATAACCCAGGTTTAAAAAATAATTCGATTCCGTTATTTTATAAAATAAGTGAAAATATTCCCGAATTGGTAATGGAACCGCATAATTAAATAAACAATAACCAACCACATAACTAGCTGATGCTAATGCAACCTCATAGTTTTTATGTTTGAGGTACCATTCCATGTTTGCCATTTCGCCATCAATAAAACCTCGAACTCGATCATGATGAACTGGCATTGTGACCCCAAAAGTGGAAGTCGTTTGATAGATCTCTTTAAGAATTTCTGATTTTGGGCGATTTAAAATGGCTTCAAACTCTGTTTGTAATGATCGACATTTTGCAGCGATTGTTTGCTCATCATGAGCAAAATATTCCCGATTTATCCGTTCCAAAACTTCCATCACAAAACCTTCCGGACGAATCAAATAATCCAACTTATAACACAAACTCATCAAACAATATCCCTTATTAATAGACGGAATAGTCGGTGGCATTGCTTGAATTTGTGTTAAAGTATCTTTGATAGCCTGAATTAAAAAGTCGTATTTAACCGTTTTTTCCGCTTCCGAAATTTCGATAATATGCCCAGTATCCACAGATTTTAACGCCTTAAATTCATCCAATAATAGGTCATCCAATTTATCGGCATTCGTTGCGACTTCTTTCAGTGCATCGTAGAGTTTGTAAGGTGAACCATCCAATACATAAGTATTAAATTTCATTATAATTCCATTGTTATCGTCCAATGCAAAACGACCATATTTTAGCGAATAGTTTTTTTCCATCAATCGCTTCATAAACCCGACTTCCAACGTTTCCGCAACGGCAACTTTCGTTTCCACTTCCACACGCTGCTCATCCGCCAAGCCAATTACCTTCTTAGAACCTTGTAATAACTCGAACCTCAAACCTTTATCATCTTCCCAAAACTTCACATTGTCTTTTGCTTCATCTCTCAGGAATTGAAAAAAATGATGATAAGCCGCCACATATTTTCCCTTATCAAATTCTTTTATCGATTGCTCAAATGCTTCCCGTTGCTTATCTGTCCGATACGCATCACTATATCGACCAAAGTTTATAACTGGTTCGTTCGATGATTTTCCGCCAAAAAGTTTATCAAAAAAGCCCATATCCGGTTACTTGTTTCTTGTTTTGTTGGTCACATATTAGCTTTACCACCGTCAAAAAAAATCGACAGTAAAGCTGATTATTTGAGATTCAACCTTACTACCGTTTTCTTGACGGTGGTAAAGTTAAACTGCACTTTAACTTTTTAAATTGATTTTAAATTAAACCGGTCAAATCTATAACTTAAAAACTCATAAGTTACGCCTCCAAGGTAACGGAATTATTTTGGATTTTGTAGTCGTATAATGACAAAAATCATTCTAATGACTTATCACTAAATAGAACTTTGTACCGTATATTTGCAGCAAATTTTCAAATAACAAAGTGGTGATTCGTTTTCATTACTATTATTTTATAAAAAAATAGTTGGAGGTAGATGTTCACAAAAAACCGTGAGCCGTCAACCGTCAACTCCCGAGGTTTCGGGATAAACTGTAAAAAAGATGTATCGTAAAGAAAAAGATAGTATCGGATATGTAGATGTTCCTGCGGACAAATATTGGGGTGCTCAAACGCAGCGTTCTGTTGAAAATTTCAAAATTGGTGGTCAAAAAATGCCGATTGAAGTGATTCATGCTTTCGCAACTTTGAAAAAAGCAGCGGCTTATACGAATGTTGAATTAGGGGTTTTGGCAATAGAGAAAGCAGATTTAATCGCACAAGTTTGTGACGAGATTTTAGCTGGAAAATTAGACGCTGAATTTCCATTAGTGGTTTGGCAAACAGGTTCGGGTACGCAATCAAATATGAACGTCAATGAGGTTGTGGCGAATCGTGGTCATGTTTTGACCGGTGGGAAATTAGACGATGCTAAGAAAGTGCTACATCCGAATGATGATGTCAACAAATCACAATCTTCAAACGATACTTTCCCAACTGCGATGCACATTGCAGGATACAAAATTTTGGTGGACATCACAATTCCAGGAATAGAAGCTTTGAGAGATACGCTTCAAGCAAAATCTGTGGAGTTCATGGACGTTGTAAAAATCGGTCGTACACACTTTATGGATGCGACGCCAGTAACGGTTGGTCAAGAATTGTCTGGTTATGTTTCTCAATTGAACCACGGAATCAAAGCGATTAAAAACAGTTTTGATCACTTATCAGAATTGGCTTTAGGTGGAACTGCTGTCGGAACTGGTTTGAATACGCCAAAAGGTTATGATGTTTTGGTGGCTTCTAAAATTGCAGAATTTACCGGTTTACCTTTCATCACTGCTGAAAATAAGTTTGAAGCTTTAGCGGCTCACGATGCTATCGTGGAAGCTCACGGAGCTTTGAAAACGGTTGCGGTTTCTTTGATGAAAATCGGTAATGATATTCGTATGTTGGCTTCTGGACCTCGTTCTGGAATCGGCGAATTGATTATTCCTGCAAACGAACCTGGCTCTTCTATCATGCCTGGAAAAGTAAATCCGACACAATCGGAAGCTTTAACAATGGCGATGGCTCAAGTTATGGGTAACGATGTTACAATTAACATTGGTGGAATGACGGGACATTTTGAATTAAACGTTTTCAAACCAGTGATGATGTTTAACTTCTTGTTCTCTGCTCAATTAATCGGTGATGCTTGTCAGAGTTTCAGTACAAATTGTGCTGCTGGTATTCAGCCAAATTACAAACGCATCAAGGAACAATTAAATAATTCATTGATGTTGGTAACGGCTTTGAATACGCATATCGGTTATGATAAATCATCTGAGATTGCAAAAAAAGCTTATAAAGAAGATACAACATTGAAAGCTGCGGCACTTGCTTTGGCTTATTTAACAGAAGCAGAATTTGATGCTTGGGTTCGTCCTGAAGATATGATTGGAAGTTTGTAAATAGGTATTTTGCATTGGTATAAACGTCCGTTTATATTTATGAAATTTATAAAATTATTGGAACGCTACGCCTTTTTGGTGTGGCGTTTTTTGTTAAAAAAATGCCCAAATAGTTTGGAGTGGTCTAAACCTCCGTTCGTATCTACATTTTTTAATATCTTCACATTGAAAATATTGTTCATCAAATTTTATTAAAAATCATCGAATCATTTTGAAAATTTCGATGATTAAACCAAAAAACCTAAAATTATGAGAAAACTATCTCTACTGCTTTTGGCAACATTGATTTTTGTGGCTTGTGAAAATAAACCCACAACGGACGTTATTCAACAAGAAGAATCAACGCCAATGCAAACAAACTTGGCAAAATATACTGACTTTACATTGACCGCAGATTTATCACATTTATCTGATAACCAGAAGCAAGTTGTCAAATTATTGATTGAAGCAGCTGATCTAATGAATGAGCTTTTTTGGTACGAATCTTATGGCGATAAAGCAGCGCTTTTGGGAAGTATTGAAGATGAGGATACGAAAGCATTTGTCGCTTATAATTATGGCCCTTGGGACAGATTGGATGGAAATAAACCGTTTGTAGACGGAATTGGCGAAAAACCTGCTGGTGCGAATTTTTATCCGAGCGATATGACAAAAGCCGAATTTGAAAAAGCGGCATTAAAGGATGGAAAAAGCCTTTATACGTTTATTCGTCGGGATGACGATGGAAAATTAAAAACGGTTTGGTATCACGAAATGTTTGAGGAACAGGTCAAAAAAGTTGCTGGTTTATTGCGTCAAGCATCCGAATTAGCAGAAGATGATGGTTTCAAAAAATACTTGTCTATGCGTGCAGATGCAATGGAATCGGATAATTATTTGAAATCAGATTATGCTTGGATGGCGATGAAAAATAATATGTTAGAAGTCGTGATTGGTCCAATCGAAAACTATGAAGACCAACTTTTGGGTGCAAAAGCGGCACACGAAGGTTATGTTTTAATCAAAGATATGGAATGGAGCAAAAAATTAGAAAAGTTCGCTGCGTTCTTACCAGAATTACAAAAAAACTTACCAGTTGCCGATAAATATAAGCAAGATAAAATCGGTTCAGATGTAGATTTGAATGCTTACGATATTGTATATTATGCTGGTGACTGTAACGCAGGAAGTAAGACGATTGCGATTAATTTGCCGAATGATGTTCGGGTTCAAACTCGGATGGGTTCTCGTCGTTTGCAATTAAAAAATGCAATGAAAGCCAAATTCGATAAGATATTAATGCCACTTTCTGATGTTTTAATCGACTCGACACAACGGGAATATATTACGTTTGATGCATTTTTTGCGAATACTATGTTCCATGAAGTTGCACACGGTTTAGGTATCAAAAACACAATAAATGGAAAAGGAGAAGTTGGCGCAGCATTGAAAGAACTTTCATCAGCATTGGAAGAGGGAAAAGCAGATGTGTTAGGTTTATATATGATCACTCAATTACACAAAAAAGGTGAAATTGAGGGAGATTTGAAAAGCTATTATACGACTTTCATTGCAAGTATTTTCCGCTCAATTCGCTTCGGTGCTTCTTCTGCACACGGAAAAGCAAATATGATTCGCTTCAATTATTTCCAAGAAAAAGGGGCGTTTTCTCGCAATGACGATGGAACTTACACCGTTCATTATGACAAAATGGAAGCTGCAATGAATTCTCTTTCTGAACTTATTTTAACGCTTCAAGGGAATGGCGATTATCCTGGCGTTGCGAAATTAGTAGAGGAAAAAGGAAAAATCAGTGCGGAATTACAAGCTGATTTGGATGGTTTGAGTGCCTTAGGCGTTCCTGTGGATGTGGTGTTTAAGCAAGGTATTGAAGTTTTAGGATTGTAGGAATTGATATTATCCAACTTATTTTTACTTATTGTTTTAAGACCAGACCTATCAATTTGAGTTTTACATTTCTTGTGTAAGAAAAAATTTAAAGTGGTAATCTAAAACCTGATAGGAAAGTTTTTATTCTAAAAATTCACCTATCAGGTTTGGTCGGTTTTAAAAAATCAAGAATCGTTTCAAAAAAAATAAAATCATAAAACAATCTTCAAATCCAGTGCCCAGTTCGGTCGCAAAGTCGTTGTTTCTTTACCAATAATAACCTTTTCTGGTTGTGAATTTGGATAATCCCCAGTATCCCATTTTTGATTTCGATTTTCATCAATGACAACTCGGAGTTTGTAATCTTTTGCTTCTATGGATAGAAAAGTTTGCTTTGCTGTCTTTTTGCCCGCCGCTGAAAATTCTTTGACGACTTTATTTTCTGATGTCAATAATTGAATCACGTAAGCCAATTCCGGATTCAAGCTATCGGCTGTTATCGTCACATTTCCGAAGTCTTTTCGCACTCGAATATTATAATTGATTCTTATCGTATCATTTGTGAATTGATGAAAATCAAAAATCGTAGAATCGGGAAATATTAATTGATAGCGTTTGGTTTCTTTCCATTTATAATTAAAAATCAATACGTTTGGACGTAAAGAATCAATACTAATTTCAGGCTGAATCAACGTATTCAAAGTATCTTCTAAAAACAATATTCTTGAAGTATCAATTTTTTCAATCGGATGATTAAAACTAATTTCGATGGGTTGATCAGGATTATGAGTAATCGCATTTTGTTGCGTTTTAACGCTCATTTTTGGCTTCGATTGTTGATATTTTACCTTCGTTGCCAGTTTTACCGTAAACGTATCTCGCAGACTTTTATCATCATAGATTACCAAATTCAAACTATCTAAATCGACATTATTGTACCAAAATTTTATCGTATCGTTTTCGGTATAAATAAGCGTTTTCCAATTCTCAATCGGTTCTACGGATTCGATTTTCACCTTTTCTAAATCATCTGTAGTGAAAATAATCGGAATATAACCATAATGCGGACTTCTCGGAGCGAAAGTTCGAATCGGAGGCTTTTCGGTAAAAAATCGTAAGGTCAGATTATTAGAAATCGAATCTCCTGTAATAATTACCGTGTTCGAAAATGCGATTTGTTCGTTTGGTAAATCGTATTTATAGTTGGCATTTTCGTCTTTTAATGCTAATATTTTGAAGGTGTCTTGCTTTACAAAAGGAATCGTAAACCGACCACTTTTGTCTGTTTTCGAAAAATAATATGGCCGTTCCTTGTGAACTACAGAATCAGATAAATCATCATAT
>CAWVWD010000112.1:0-9424 GCA_963933585.1 uncultured Saprospiraceae bacterium | reverse complement strand
ATTAATTGTCGCAATGTTAAAAAAATAAACTTGTAAAATAGAAATTCTTTTGCGGTAGGCAATAGAATTTACACAATCCAATTTTGAAGGCATAGACGAATATTGATCTATATTTTCAAAATTGAAAGTCAGGTTTGAATTAATAATGTGCTATGAATTATTTTTACCGTCAGAAATCGTGTCGGTTTTAACAGCCGATTCGGTTTAACGTATTAGTTGGTAGGCATTTTTAGAAATACCTACCAACTAATAATTCATCATAGCTCTTAGCCGTAGTTGAAAGTCGTATTTGTCGGAATGTGACTACGAAATATTTACTTTAAACTACCAACTATTTAATCTCCCAACTTGTTGAAGGCTTTAATTTTTTCTTGTAATAATGTGTATTTACGGAGTGAATCATTTTTTGTATTAATACAAAACGAAAAACAAGTAAGTTTACGCATTTTTGATTGCCAATAAAAAACACCACACATTGATTTTGAGTGTGTTAAGACATGACCAACTCAAAGCTATTAACTACTTTTTTCTTAATAATTCCCCTTAAAGCCAATTCAATAAAACTTTAATTATTGTGTAAACTTATTTTCGATATGTGTAATTTTAATATTGTTTAAATAATTGAAAGTCATTATCTTAACTCACTTAAAGCTAATTTAATGAGCTTTTCTACGGAACTAATTTCTGGTTGAGATTGTAATACTTTATTAAGCACTTTTTGTGCTTGGATTTTCACATAACCTAACGCTACCAAAGCGGATAACGCTTCCTGTCTCAACGTATTACTTACTGACGATACAGCTGGTGACATGATTCCTTCTTCTCCTGATTCTTTTATCAATTTATCTTTCAAATCCAAAATTAAGCGTTTTGCCGTTTTTGGACCAATTCCTTTCACCTTTTTGAATGCGACTACATTTTCACTAATAATTGCACTTCGTAATTCATCCGTAGTCATTCCTGAAAGCATTATTCTCGCAGTACTTGGACCAATTCCTGAAACCGAAATTAGATGAATAAATAGTTGCTTTTCCACATACTCCGCAAAACCATAAAGCGTCTGCTGGTCTTCTTTAACGTAGAAATGCGTCAATAATTTGACTCGCTCCAACTTTTCTATCTGACTATAAGTTTGCAAGCTAATATTAATATGATAACCAATACCATTTGCCTCCACATGTACATAAGTTGGCGTCTTGAATGTAATTTCACCTTTTATATATGCAATCATCTATTTATTTCCTTTTTTTGTATACTCAAAGATACTAAAGTCTTTTGATTTTTGATTTTTGATGCTTATCCCGAATTTTTGGGATAAGCATCAAGCCACTAATTCAAATAAACTTCTGTCGCACCAAAACCATATTTTGGATGATGTTCGTTCGTATACATTCGGACGTAGGCATTTTGAGAAAGTTTCTTTTGAATATCTTTTCGCAAACGACCTTTTCCCATACCATGAATAATATAAACTTTTGGTAAACCAAGACGAATTGCTTGATCGAGGTATTCTTCAAAAACTTGGATTTGCAAATGAAGCATTTCCGCGGGTATCATGGCTTTATGATTCGTCGTTAGTCGCTCAATATGTAAATCAATTTCTTCTGGAAACTCTGCTCTATCCTCGATTTCACTCACTTTGTGAACTCGAACATAATTATAGAATTCCTCTTCTTTTTCATCTTTAATATTCCGTTTCGTGTACGTTTTTAAATCTTCCTCTTTCTTATCATTGAACTTTTTCAGTACTTCGTAGGTATAACACGGAATAGTCGTAAACGAGTGATTTTTAACCTTTTTGAAGAATTGTTTCGGTTTTATTTTAATCGTTTTATCAATTTTATCTCCCGTTCCTTCTGTCGAAATTTGCCACAAACTAAACATCATCGAAGGATTATCACTTAAATCATATTGTGATAATTGTCCGATTTTTTTAGCCATAAAAGGATCAATTAATTCATTCTTTTCTGGTGTGAAATATTCCAAAATTTTGATTTTGAAATTATAAATCACTTTATAAGAAGTATCATTTACCAAGAAAATATCAAATCGATTAATATTTCCTTCATTATCGAAAATTGGTTCGTAAGCAACCATCAAACCTTCATTCTTTGGCGATTGCAATTTTTTTGGTTTTATATCAAGCGGTTTCTTCTTGTCAATCATCTGCTTGTTTGATTGAAGAGGAGCATGAACTGTTTCATTCTTCCAAATCACAATATTCTCAATATCAGCAGGAATCTCATCTCCATCCAATAAAACCATTACCGTTTCACTATCCAAAACCTCAACGATTTCGCCAATATCGCCCGTGTGAATAAACTTCACTGTATTCCCTTCTTTGAAAATCATATTGTCAATTATTTCATGGTTCGCTTATACAGTTTCTTTTCGTCAGAAACCATGTCGGTTTTAAAACGGACAGGGTTTGGTTTCGACGATCAGTTACCAATTCGTTGTAATATAATTAATACCTAATTTGTAATCTTCTGACATCAATTTTAATAATTTATTATAAGTTACATCATCCTTTAAGAAGTCCGCTTTCTCCACATCAATAATTAAAATTGGCATCGACATTTCCGTTCTAAAAAACTCGAAATAAGTATTTTGGAGTTTTTTTAAATAGTCATTCGTAATATCTTTTTCGTATTCTCGCCCACGTTTCTCAATATTTACCTGTAAATTCTCGACCGAACGATGCAAATAAACCAATAAATCTGGTTTTGGAAATGAAGCATTCAAAACCTTGAAAACCCTTGAAAATAAGCGATGCTCTTCATCCGAAAGATTGTTTTTTGCGAATAACAATGTTTTTAGAAAAAAATAATCTGCTATAGTGCCATCCTTAAAAAGCTCCGGCTCTAACAATCCTGCTTGTAATTGTTTATGTCGCTCCGTCATAAAAAATAGCTCAACGGGAAACGCATAGCGTTCAGGATTTTGATAAAACTGCGGCAAAAAAGGATTATCCTCGAAGGACTCCAAAATTATTTGGCAATTAAAATCATCTGCAATACGATTGCAAAATGATGTTTTTCCTGCTCCAATATTTCCCTCTACGGCAATGAAATTATATTTTTTGAAAGGATTCAAATTAGTTAATTAATTGATTAGTAATTCTTTAATTGGTAACCAGACGACGTTTCTAAAATTATAAAATAATACGTTTGAATTTTAAAAATCGGCGTATTTCGGTATTCTCGATGATTTCTACAGATTGTCTCGAATTTTTTTAAAAAAACTCTTTACATTAGTGATATCAACATTTATAGCCTTAAAGTGGTAATAATAAACTAATCCTCCACTATCAAAACCTCCAAAGAATCTTCTGATTTCCAATATAAATCTTCAATTGTTTCTTTCAGAATTGGATGTTCCATTTCTCCTGCGATTTCCATTAATGGAATCAAAACAAAATTCCGTTGGTGTAAATGTGGATGTGGAATAACCAAATTATCAGTTTTTATGACTTCATCATTATAAAATAAAATATCAATATCAATGATACGAGCAGTCCACTTTTCTGTTCGAATACGGTTGAAATCCTCATTTTCGATTTGAAGTGTTTTTTCTAAAATCGCTTGTGGTTTCAAGTTTGTTTCTACCTTTAACGCTTGATTATAGAAATTTGGTTGATTTGTTACGCCCCAAGCTTCGGTTTCGTACAGCCTAGATTCTGTAACGATTTTACCGATAAATTTGGCAATTAAATCATTGACTTTAGAAAGATTTTCCTCTCGGTTTCCGAGGTTACTTCCGGTATGAAGATAAACGATATTTTTTTTTTCCATAGGGATACAAAGGTAGGGAATAGATAGATATTTTCATGCTAAATTAGAATTGTTTATCAAGCGATTTTATAGTTAATCTATATCGAAACAAAATACTTGATAATTAATATAATAATAGAAAACCTTTCTACTTTTGAGGCGTTATAATGTGCGTAACTTCAAAATGATAGTAATACTATTAATTAAATTAGTTAAACTAAGGTAATTATATTGCAAAACTCCATGACAACAAATAGACTAACAGCCGTTCAGCGTTTTTTCAAAATGTTAGCTGCCGACAAGCAAGATATCATCTACATCTACATTTATTCCATCTTTAGTGGCTTAATCAATTTATCGCTTCCTCTTGGTATTCAGGCGATTATCAGTTTAATTATGGTTGGTCAAAGTTCCACTTCTTGGGGCGTTTTGGTGACTGCCGTTACCATTGGAGTTGCAGTGGTTGGAGGTTTGAAGATTATGCAATTGATTATTACGGAAACCTTGCAACAGCGAATTTTTGCCCGTTCCTCGTTTGAGTTTGCTTATCGAATTCCTCGTTTTAAGACGGAAGCTATCTTTAAAGAATATCCGCCGGAATTGGTAAATCGATTTTTTGATACTTTAACGGTTCAGAAAGGTTTGCCAAAAATTTTGATGGACTTTTCGGAAGCTGGATTACAAATTCTCTTTGGTATTATTTTGATTTCATTCTATAATTCAGCGTTTCTTATTTTTGGTTTAGGCTTAATTTTTATCCTTCTAGCAATATTTTGGATAACGGGAGAGCGAGGTTTAGAAACGAGTTTGAAAGAATCAAAATATAAATATCAAGTGGCACATTGGTTGGAAGAAATTGCTCGAACGATGTATTCTTTTAAATTGGCCGGAACAACCAAATTACACCTTGAGAAGGTTGATTTATTAACGGTCAATTATTTAAATGCGAGAAAAAAACACTTCCGTATTTTATTGACGCAGTTTATTAGTATTGTGAGCTTTCGGACGATTATTACTGGAGGTTTATTGATTTTGGGAAGTATTTTGGTGATGGATGGGCGTATTAATATTGGACAATTCGTAGCGGCAGAAATCGTGATTATTCAGGTAATGGGTGCTTCTGAAAAGTTGATTTTGAGCATGGATACGATTTATGATATGTTGACGGCCTTGGAGAAGATTGGAGCAGTAACGGATATAGAATTAGAGGATGATCATGGAATTCCCTTTGAGGAAATCAGTAGTGTCGGTAAAGGAATAAAAATTAAAGCAACAAACCTTAGTTATCAATTTCCGGATGCTCATGAACCGCTTTTGAAGAATTTGAATTTTGAAATTCAAATGGGCGAAAGAATTTGTATTGCTGGTTATAATGCTTCTGGAAAATCGACTTTACTACAAATTATCTCAGGTTTATATGAGAACTTTACTGGTGCATTGACTTATAATGATATTCCTCGTGATAATTTGAATATCAATAGTTTACGTTATCATATTGGAAATTATTCTCCACAAGATGATTTGTTTGATGGTACATTATTAGAAAACATTTCAATGGGTGCGAAAAGCGTTTCACTAAATGATGTCACGGAAGCGATTCGGAAAGTTGGTTTACAAGGATTTGTGGATAATCAATCGAAAGGTTACAATACGATTATTGAGCCGACTGGAGGACGATTGTCCCGAACGGCAATTAAAAAAATTATTTTGGCAAGAGGAATCGTGCATCAGCCACGATTATTGGCAATGGAGGAATTATTAGCAAAATTCGAGCGAACAGAAAGAGAAAATATCATTGAACTTTTGACGAATAAAAAGCAAAAATGGACATTGGTTGTCGTTTCTAATGATCCAGCTTTGGCAGCGAAATGTGATCGAGTTTTTGTGATGAGAAACGGCGAAATTATTAGTGAAGGTTCATTCGAAAAGGTTTCAAAACATACCTGCTTTCAAACGAATTTTTAAGCGGATTATTAGTTCGGTAGGATACAAATTTGCGTATATCAAGTCGTATTGGTTTCTAAAAATAATATGGTTTTTAAACAAAATAAAATGCTCAATATTTCAAATATATCAATTACGGATAATGTCACAAAAGATAAATATGCTTCTTTTGAAGTCGTCCGGAAATTAAAATTCAGCCGAATTATAGCTTATTGGCTGGTTGGAATTATGATTTTATTTATCGCTGCAATGTTTGTTCCGTGGACACAGAATATTCAAGCAAAAGGAAAAATTACGACTTTGAAACCGGAACAACGTCCACAAACGATTAATTCTACGATAGCCGGAAGGGTCGAAAAGTGGTACGTTCAGGAAGGTCAATTTGTGGAAAAAGGGGATACGATTGTTTATTTATCAGAAATTAAGGCAGATTATTTTGATCCTTTTTTGGTTGAAAATGCAGATTTGCAAGTGAAAGCAAAATCTGCGGCAGTACAATCTTATGAGCAGAAAATAGTCGCTTCGGATAATCAGATTATAGCATTGAGAGAAGTTTTAGTTTTGAAGACGAAGCAGTTAAATAATAAAATCAAACAAGGCCGATTGAAAGTAATTTCGGATAGTTTGAACTTAGAAGCGGCTAAAACGGATTTTAAGATTTCGGATGCTCAATTCAAACGATACGAAGATTTGTTTGAACAAGATTTGATTTCGAGAACAGATTTGGAGAAGCGAATGCAGAAATTGCAAGTAACAAAATCAAAAAATATCAATGCTGAAAATAAATTATTAGTAAGTTATAATGATTTATTGAATGCTCAAATTGAATTAAAATCGGCTCAAAGTGATTATGCGAATAAAATAGCGAAGTCGCAATCTGATCGATTTAGTGCGCTATCGAGTCGCTTAGATGCACAGGCGAGTACGAGCAAATTAGAAAGTACATATAATAGTTATGAAGTTCGGGCGCAGTTTTATTATATCATTGCTCCACAAGACTGTTACATTGTGAAAGCGGCTATTTCGGGAATAGGTGAAACGGTAAAAGAAGGCGAAAAAATTGTGAGTATTATGCCATCGAATTATGAATTAGCGGTGGAAATGTACGTTAGACCAATGGATTTTCCATTAATAGAAAAAGGGCAGGAAGTGAATTTTATTTTTGACGGTTGGCCTGCGTTTGCTTTTTCTGGCTGGTCAGAATACAGTATCGGAACATTCAGTGGCGAAATTGTAGCGATTGATAATGTAATTAGTAACAATGATAAATACCGAGTTCTGGTGAGACCGAATGAGGACGAAAAATGGCCAAGTGCATTGCGAGTTGGTTCGGGTGCTCAGGGAATGGCATTATTAAATGATGTTCCGCTTTGGTATGAATTATGGCGACAATTGAATGGCTTTCCACCGAATTTTTATGAAGATAATAAAACGGATAAAGTGAAATTGAAAGCACCTATTAAGTCGGTTAAGTAGAAAATTAAAAAAATGAAAAATACGCTAGTTATATTTTTTTGTATCATAAGTTTAATGCTTTCTGCTCAAGATACGGTTCAATATTTTGCTCAAAATCAATTCTTTGAATTGGTCAAAGCAAATCATCCGATTGCTCAACAGGCTGGTTTGTTGGATAGAATGGCGATTGAAAATTTGAAGGTTGCGAAAGCTGGTTTTGATCCGAAAATAAAATCAGACTGGGAACGGAAACAGTTCAATGATAAACAGTATTTTAATATCTGGAAAAGTGGTGTGAATTTGCCGACCTGGTACGGTTTGGAAGTTAATGCTGGTTATGATGTGGCAAGCGGCGAATTCTTAAATCCTGAGAATTATTTGCCGAAACAAGGTGTTGGTTATTTGGGGATTTCAGCGAATGTTTTGCAAGGGTTGATTATTGATGAACGTCGTGCAAATATGAAATTAGCAAATATCAAAATTGATGTAAATAATGTTCAAGAGCAGTTGATTATCAATGAGTTATTGTATCAATCTGGTCAAGCATATTGGGATTGGGCTTTTGCTTCTAATCAGTTGGTAACTTATCGGGAAGCTTTGGGTTTGGCAGGGCAACGCTATCAAATTATCAAGCAAAATTATCAGATTGGAGAGGTTGCAGGTATTGATACTTTGAAGGCTTTATTGCAAGTGCAAACGAGAGAAATCGAATATAATGAGGCTGAAAACGATTTGCAAAATGCAATTACGAATTTGTCAAATTTTCTTTGGCAAAATGGTAAACCTTCTTCGTTACAATTAAA
The DNA here is from genome assembly GCA_963933585.1 of uncultured Saprospiraceae bacterium. Taxonomy (GTDB): domain Bacteria; phylum Bacteroidota; class Bacteroidia; order Chitinophagales; family Saprospiraceae; genus CAWVWD01. The sequence goes on along the minus strand of CAWVWD010000112.1, from coordinate 1,449 downwards.
TACAGCCGCACCAAACTTGAAACGATTATCGCCAAATATTCCTAATACGAATTTCAATGAAAATCATCCGGAACTGTTAAAAGTTGAATATAAATTATCTGCGTTGCAAGTGGATGAAAGATTGAAAAAGGAGAAGTTAAAACCGAAGTTGAAAGTTAAATATAACTTATTAGGGCAGGAGTTTGATATTTTGCAAAATGGACAAAATGATGGTGTTGTCGTTGCTCAAAATTACAAAGCTGGGGTTCAGTTTGAAATGAATCCGATTCTTCGTAGCGAAAGAGCGAATTTAGAATTGAATCGCATCAAAATGGAGCAAACGAATTTTGAGATTACTAATAAACGTTTGACGCTTCAAAATAAACTAAATGCGTATTTAAACGATTGGAATAATAATCAGCAACAGTTGAACTTGACTCGAAATATGGTTAATAATTATCAATTGTTATTGAGAGGAGAAATGGAAAAGTTTAAGGTGGGAGAAAGTGATCTCTTCATTGTAAACACAAGAGAAACGCAATTAATTGAAGCCGAAATCAAATTATTGAAACTATTAGCAAAGCAACAAAAAATTGTTTTATCATTGATTTGGATAAATGGTGATTTGAGGTGACGCTAATTTTATGTAAAGACCTTGATAGCTTCTAAAATCTGTCAAGTCTAATTATCAATACTTTACAGAGGTATAATTACTTTTTAGTTAAAACGGTCAAATAATTTTTAGGCTGGAGTTTATCATTACATTGCTTTCGGATTTGGATAGTTATCCGATTCATCTTCGCCCCGCTCATCTAAACAAACAAAGTCTTTTTCTAATAAAAGGGAAAGTATTTCGCCATTTTCTAAAGGCATTTCATATTTAAATCCAACTTGATTATTTCCTGCCCAAGATTTGCAATCTGCAATTGGTAAACACATGATAATCTTATTATTTTCAAAATCAGCCATCAAATTATTGACGCCATAAATTGCCTTTAATGCATATACAAGTGTATTGCCATTAAAAGTCGTTTCTTCAGAATAATAACCTTCTCGACTGAATACCTCAACTTCTGTTTTCGTCAATCTATAACGGATAGAATTTCCTTTGATTCTTATTTTCATGTTTTTGGCGATAGTTGTTTTAATTAAAAATTGGGATTTCTTTTATTTCCTATAATTTACATCATGGTTCTTGTGATGCCGTTCTTGCAGGACTTGAACGCTGATATTGAATGCGAATTTCTTCTATTTTAGTCCTATAAGGACGAAAACGATTAATGAATCATTATCAATTGACCGTTGACAAATCAGCTATTTTCCATTTTACTACTGGTAAACGGCTGCTGATTCTAGAGTATCGAATACTTCTGCATATTTTTTATTATCTAAATATGGATTTGCTTTTCAATCGCACAATCGTAACTTTTACAATTAGGGATGTGAAACAAATATGTATTTATGGTGTAA
>CAWVWD010000111.1:0-9455 GCA_963933585.1 uncultured Saprospiraceae bacterium | reverse complement strand
GGCGGTACTCGAACATCAGGCTGGCACTCATGACCAGGGTGATCACGGACATGATGATCATGATGATCATCACGGAGATAAGTATCAGTCTAACTTTATAACACATTATATTTTCAGTCAAGATCATAAGATTATTGCTCGTCAATTCCTTATAACAGGAATGTTTTGGGCGGTAATTGGGGCATTAATGTCGTTAGTGTTTCGTTTACAATTAGGTTTTCCTGAAGAAAGTTTAGCATGGTTACAACCTGTTCTTGGTAAATGGATAGTGGTGAATGAAATAGGAATGGGAACTTTAGACCCTGATTTTTATTATGCCTTGGTTACAATGCATGGTACTATCCTAGTATTCTTTGTATTAACAGCTGGATTAAGTGGTACATTTAGTAACTTATTAATCCCATTACAGATTGGTGCAAGAGATATGGCGTCTCCACTTTTAAATATGTTGTCTTATTGGTTCTTCTTTATTGCAGGAGCAATTATGTTCGCCTCATTATTTTTGAGTACTGGACCTTTTTCTGGTGGCTGGACGGCCTACCCTCCACTTAGTGCTTTACCTCAAGCGTCATCAGGTTCTGGTGCAGGTATGACATTATGGTTGATGAGTATGGTGTTTTTTATCGTATCTGTATTGTTAGGTGGTATCAATTATATCACGACAGTACTGAATATGCGTACGAAAGGAATGAGTATGTGGCGCTTGCCTTTAACAATTTGGGCATTTTTCGTTACAGCAATCTTAGGATTATTATCATTCCCTGTATTAGCATCTGCATCATTTTTATTGATGTTCGATAGAAACTTAGGAACAAGTTTCTTTTTAAGTGAAATCTTTATAGGTGGAGAAGCATTAGAATATGCAGGTGGTAGTCCAATACTATATCAGCATTTATTTTGGTTCTTAGGTCACCCAGAGGTATATATTATCATCTTACCTGCAATGGGTATTGTATCAGAAGTAATGTCAGTTCATGCTCGTAAACCAGTTTTTGGTTATAAAGCAATGGTATTCTCAATTATGGCGATAGGATTTTTATCATTTATCGTTTGGGCTCACCATATGTTTATGTCAGGTGTGAATCCATTTATCTCTAATATTTTCGTAATCTTTACTTTGATTATTGCTGTTCCCTCAGCCGTCAAAGTGTTTAACTGGATTGCGACATTGTATGGAGGAAGTATTCGGTTTTATACATCAATGTTGTATTCAATTGGTTTCGTATCAATGTTTATTTCTGGTGGTTTAACTGGTATCTTTCTAGGAAACTCTGCAATTGATATTCAGATGCACGATACTTACTTTGTTGTGGCTCACTTCCATATTGTAATGGGTGTTGCAGCATTCTTCGGTATGTTCGCAGGTATTTATCACTGGTTTCCGAGAATGTTCGGTCGTTTTATGAACGAAACATTAGGAAAGATTCACTTTTGGGGAACATTAATAGGCGCTTATGCAGTATTCTGGCCAATGCATTATTTGGGTTTGGCAGGAGTTCCTCGTCGTTACTACTCTTTCGCATCTTTTGATTTTGCGGGTCAGTTTGGTATGATGAATAAGTTCATCACAATTGCTGCAATCTTAACATTTGCTTTCCAAATATTATTCATTGTTAATTTCTTCTACTCTATTTATAGAGGACGTAAGCAGACAACTATGAATCCTTATGGTGCAACAACATTAGAATGGACGGCACCTATCGATGCAGGTCATGGTAACTGGGAGGGTGATATTCCTGAGGTTCACCGTTGGGCTTATGATTATGGAAAAGATGGAGAAGATTTTATAGCACAGGTCACACCTTTAGGAGAAAATGAAACAGAGTCTCACTAATTTTGGGATTCATTAATAAACACCTCTTTCTTACGAAAGAGGTGTTTATATATATATTTAATGATTAAAAAATAATAGCCTTGTCGGTAAACGTAGCGAAACAAGATAAATCAGTCATTGCTCAAAAAATAGAAGATTATAAGTTATTGGTAAAATTCCGATTAAACTTATTAGTTGTTTTTACAGCAGGTATTGGTTATGTAATCGGAAGCGGACAGCATTTCACTTGGTTGAACCTTGTGGTGTTAAGTCTGGGAGGATTTTTGATAACAGGTGCTGCAAATGCTCTTAATCAAGTTCTTGAGAAAGATTCTGATAAGCTTATGTCGCGTACATCAAATCGTCCTTTGCCAACTGGAAGAATGACTACTTCAACTGCAGTGCTTGCGGCAGGATTCATGAGTTTGGTGGGGATTACTTTGTTGGCTTCCTTCAATCCGCTTACGGCATTAATTGGAACGGTATCACTAATAATATACGCTTTTGTCTATACGCCGGTAAAGAAAATATCTTCGATAGCGGTATTAATAGGAGCTATTCCCGGAGCTTTACCACCAATGATTGGTTGGGTAGCAGCGACAGGAACGCTCGGAGCGGAAGCAATTATGTTATTTGCGATTCAGTTCATATGGCAATTTCCTCATTTTTGGGCAATTGCTTGGTTACAGCATGATGATTACAAGAAAGTAGGTTATCATTTATTACCATCAAAGGGCGGTAGAGATAAAAGCTCAGCTTTACAATGTTTAATTTATGCGATATTCTTAATTCCAATCAGTTTAACTGTTGGGTTTATTGGAATGGCAAGTTGGATTGTGGTTGGAGTTATTACTGCAGCAGCTTTATATTATATTTTTTACGCTTGGAAGTTCTATCAAAATTGTACGATGGAAGGAGCTAAAAAATTAATGTTTAGCTCATTTTTCTATCTACCTATAGTAATGATAGCACTTTTACTAGGATTCATTCTGTAGATTTATATATTGGAATCAAGAATTAAAATGAAAATTAAATGGCATCCGCAAAAAGTATGGCATTAAAGACAAAAGAAAAGCGTAGTAGAATACATCCACAGAAGTTCGCGCTTTGGGTAGCTTGTGCGAGTATGATTATGTTTTTCGCCGCTTTTACAAGTGGTTATATCGTAAGACGAAGTGCAGGAAATTGGTTAGAGTTCGTAATGCCAAACTTGTTTTTTTATAATACAATAGTTATTCTTTTAAGTAGCATAACGCTTCATAGTGCTTATGTTGCCTTTAAGAAGATGAATACGAAGTTATTCAAAATATTACTTGGAGTTTCCTTAGTATTAGGAATTGCTTTCTTAGTTTTGCAATATCAAGCATGGATTGCACTAACGGAAAATGGTATTGAATTAACAACAAACCCTTCAAGTTCCTTTTTATTTGTGATTTCAGGGTTTCATGCTGCTCACGTTTTGGGAGGTGTAGTCGCTATTATGATTGCATTTGTTAAAGCAATGACACAAAAACATGAAGTAACTCCAATAAGAAAGTTAAGGTTAGAATTGACCACTCAGTACTGGCATTTCGTTGATATACTTTGGCTTTACTTATTCATATTTTTAATTGTTCAGCAATAAATTTTAAGAAAAAGGAACGATTCTAAATCGGACTTAATAAAACCTAGAACCTTTAATTTATAATAATGGCTACGGATACAGTCGTACAAGATGTACAAAAAGATGAAAGTGCTTGGTCAGGTGGTAAACAACCTTTCAAAGCCAGTTATGGAAAGCTGATGATGTGGTATTTCCTATTATCGGATGCTTTCACATTTGCAGGTTTTCTAATTGCTTACGGTGCATTACGCTTTAGTATGCCTTCATGGCCTGTGCCGGATTTCGTATTTGCAAAAATACCTTTCTATTCAGATGAAGCGCCTTTAGTTTTTGTAACGTTTATGACGTTTGTATTAATTGTTAGTTCTGTAACCATGGTACGTGCCGTACAAGAAGGACACAGGGGTAATCAAAGTGGCGTTGTAAAATGGATGATTTTAACGGTACTTGGTGGCTCCGTTTTCTTAGGTTGTCAAGCCTGGGAATGGACAACATTGATTTCGGGAGAAGGTGTTACGATTACAAAAAACCCTTTTTCTAGTCATGAGGAAAGTGGAACTTACTTATCAGCCGCTGATTTGAAAAGTGAAGGTTTTCAAGAAGTAGAAAAGGATAATGCGACCTATTATTTAGCTGCTGATGTCGAGGATGTTCCTAAAAATAGATACTTTGTAAAAAGTACTCACCAAGAGACTTTTGAAGACCTTAAGGCTAAAGATGAGCTATCTTTTGATGCAGATGATTCTTACTTGATTACGTATAGTCATAATTCTCATCTGTATGAAGCAGGTGCTTATAAAACGGCAGGTGGAATGATTGCAAAGGAAGATTATGGACCTAAAGCATTCGGTGGATTATTCTTTTTCATTACAGGATTTCACGGGTTTCACGTACTTTCAGGACTTATTTTCTTAGTTATCATAACAATGAATGTAGGTAGTGGCTTATATGCTAACCGGGGTAATCATTATGAGATGGTAGAAAAAATAGGGCTTTATTGGCACTTTGTCGATTTAGTTTGGGTATTCGTATTCCTTGTATTTTATCTATTGTAATCCTAAATTCTATTTGAAAATCATAAAAATTATTATATAATGGCTGGTGTAAGTTACGAAGAAGGTAAAAAGCAAGCATATAGGGGTTTCGTCTTGTTAGGGATAATCACAATAGTAGAGGTAATTATTGCACTACTTGGGAATGGGCATCTTATCGAAGGATTTAGAATCTCTAAATGGATTATGTATCCTATAATGATTGGGTTTAGTTTATATAAGGCTTATTTCATTGTAAATGAGTTTATGCACATGAAATATGAAGTAAAAGGTTTAGCGATGAGTGTTATCCTTCCTACTGGTTTATTTCTTTGGGCAATCTTTGCATTTTTACATGAAGGAAATTCTTGGGGAAATCGTAGAGAATTAATTAAAGAAAAAAATTCCATTGATGCTAATGAAGGTAAGCAAACCGGAAGTATTCAAAAAATGGAAGAATCAGAATCTGGTTTAAGGTTCTTTTAAGAATAATATAATTAATGAGTTATAAAAAAGAGGCGAGCGTAATGACTCGCCTCTTTTTATATGTGGAAGGTTTGTTTTGATAAATTCATCAACTTTTCATCAATCAAACTGTTTAACAGAAAATAACTTTATAAGTAGCTCTAGACGATGGATAAGAAACGTATTCTAACAATTTTGGGATTATCTTTTTTTTTAATTGGTTTACCTTTAGGTTCTTGGTACTACTTGAACTCGGGTTACAATTATTATAAAGGCGTAATGGATAAACTTGAACCAAAAGGTATTGTTCCTGATTTTTCCCTTTCAGATCAAAATGGTAATATTATAAATAATGATAGCTTAAAAGGGAAACTGTATATCGCAGATTTTTTCTTCGCAAGTTGTCCGAATGAATGTCTGGAGATGGCAGAAAATCTTCAAATTGTTCAAGATGCTTTCAAGGACAATCGAAATGTCGTCATCACTTCTTTTTCAACAGATCCTTTTAATGACTCTACTGCAGTTTTAAAGCAATATGCTAATGGCTTAGAGGCGATAAATTATCAATGGTATTTTTTGAGGGGTGAGCAAGCAGAGATTTTTCAATTAGCGAAAGAAGGCTTCAAGTTACCGGCGGATATAAATGATAATGATGCAGATATCACACACAGTCCATACTTTGTAATAGTAGATGATAAAGGGCAAATTAGAAATTATTATGATGGAACGGATGCCGTTGCTGTAAAAACGATGATTGCAAATATTTCTGTAATAATGCCAAGAAAACCTGATCCTGAAATAGAAGTGAAGGAAGTAAGTGAATATTAGAAAATTATAAAGAAGATGAATAGTTTATAAACCTTGTATAGGATACTACTGTTCATTATGAACTATTTTAGGAATAATTAATACGAACTAAAAATGAGTGAAAATATTACATTAGGTAAGAAATTAGATAAGTGGGCAATAGTTATATCGGTTGTTGTTTTACTCGTTGTAATTGTATTGCATAATATGCCACAAATAGGAATAGATGTATTTCCTTTTGATATTCATATTTTACCTGCTTTGCATGCTATTTTGAATATTTTAGCAGCCGGTTCGTTATTAGGTGCTTTATGGTTTGTGAAACAGAAAAATATAGTGATGCATCAACGCATGATTTATGCAGCAATGGCCTTGTCTGCTTTATTTTTGTTGTCGTATATCGTTTATCATGCAGTTACGGATCCTACTAAATATGGAGGAGATTTAGGAATAGTTTATTATCCATTACTAATCTCACATGTTATTCTCGCAGCATTAATTTTACCTTTTATTTTATTTACGTTCGCACGTGGATATACGAATCAAGTTCCCGCTCATAGGCGATTAGCACGTTGGACATTTCCAGTTTGGCTATATGTTGCAATTACAGGACCGATTTGTTATTTTATGTTAATGCCATATTATTAAGAAATAATCTAAAAACGGATTAGTTCTTGAGGTCAAATTGAGTGTCATTTATTTGATTTGTACCTTTGTATAAAATTGAAAATCAATTAAGTATGAAAAATATAGTTTCAAAAATAAGTTTAATTCTTTTGTTAACATTCGCTTTTAACTTTATCATAATTGATGATGTAAATGCTCAGTGTCCGATGTGTAAAATGTCCGCAGAATCAAATCTTAAAGATGGTGGAACAGCAGGAAAAGGTTTAAATAAAGGTATTTTATATCTTTTTGCTGCGCCTTATTTGATGATTGGAGGATTGGCGTTTATGTACTTCAAGCATAGAAAAAATGACGATGTTGAGGATGAAAATATTTAGGAGTACAAATATTATTTAACTTCATAAAATCCCTAATTCCAGTGACTGGAGTTAGGGATTTTTTATTTCTATAATTTATTTTTGAAAATTCCGGTGCCTTTCCTTATCTTGAACTGAAGAATCATTAAAAATCCTAGCTACTCATGAATCACTTAGAAAAACTCAACAAATTATTAGATAAAGCAGGGGAATCAAACTTGAATATTCCTCCAAAATCTAAAAATCTAAAGAATCGATCCGTTATCAAATTATCTATTGATAAAAAGACTGAAGAGCTTAAAAATACTCAAGAGGGTATTTTTAAGCATAAAGCGGAAAAGGATTCTGAGGACTCAGGGTATATTTCTATTAAGAACTGGTCAGAAGATGATAAACCGCGGGAAAAATTACGAGATAAAGGTCGAAATGCATTATCTAATGCAGAACTTATCGCAATTTTAATAGGTTCGGGTTCAAAGAGTTTAAGTGCGGTGGACTTAGCAAAAAAGATATTAGATAGTGCAGAAAATAACCTAAATGAATTGGGGAAAATTTCTGTAGACGGATTAATTAAAAATTTTCATGGAATAGGAGAAGCAAAAGCGATTACAATTATCGCAGCTTTAGAATTAGGAAGACGGCGACAATTATCGACAATTAAAGATAGACTGGAGATTAGAAGCAGTCGAGATGCTTTTGATGCAATCGCACCAATGATAATGGATTTACAGCACGAAGAGTTCTGGGTTTTGATGCTAAATAGAGGAAATCAAGTATTGAAGCGAGTTCAGGTTAGTTTAGGTGGCGTTTCAGGAACGGTTGTAGATGCCAAAATTATATTTAAAAAAGCATTAGAAATTCCGGCGTCTGCAATTATCTTATGTCACAATCATCCTTCCGGAAATTTGCGGCCAAGTCAACCAGATATTGAAATTACAAATAAAGTGAAAGAAGGTGGGAAATTAATTGATATTAATGTCCTTGATCATTTAATAGTATCAGAGCGAGGATATTTTAGCTTTGCGGATGAAGGAATGTTATAAATAGACGGAGTATAAATGAACGATGAATTATAAGCTATTTATCGTTTTGACCCTAGTTTTTGAGCCGAAAGTTCTAAATATAAAAAAGGTGATACTCTTTCGAGTACCACCTTTTTTATTAATATCGATAAGTAAAAAACATTTAATAAAACAGACTTTTTTGAGAACGAAACGCATTGGTATTACTGCGATTCTTTAATTTCAATTGCCTACTTTAATTTTAATTATTTACTATTTAGTCACGGTAATCGTCTTAGTAGTTACACCTTCTTGGTTACGGATAGTAACGAAGTAAGTTCCTGCTGCTAAGTCAGAAGCATTCACATTGATTAAGTGTTTTCCACCGTTGAAGTTACGGCTCTCAATTGGACGAACTGTTTGACCAATTGCATTTACCAAGTTGATATTCAATTTTTCAGAGTTAGCCAATTCAAACTCAATTGTAAAGTTATCTACAGTTGGATTTGGATATACATTCAATGAAGTTTCTAACTCAACATTTTCAGTTGAAGTGACACTACTTGTTTTCATATCATCAAGATATAAAGAGTTACCGAAAGCAGATGTTCCTAGAACTTTTAAGATAACATCACTTTCTCCGTCAAACGTACTCATATCAACTGTTTCGTCTCTCCAATCACTTACGTTTGGATAGAAACGAGCATTACCGACAGGAGCAACAGTAGCTAAATTAGCACCTGACTTATCGAATAACTGAGTCCAAGTAGCGCCACAATCATTAGAAGCTAGGATAGTTAACTGATCATTTTCAGTTGTATATTGAGCATAAGCGTAAGTGAAGCTTAAACTAGCTCCAGTTTTATTTGAAAGATCAATATCTTCAAAAATTAAACTTGAACTTTCACCATTAGCGATTCCATAATAATCCCAACGGAAACATCCGTTTGAGTTACCATTACCACCTAAGTTCCAAGTGACAGCTTGTGAAATCGTATTATCAACATAGTAAGCACGGATACCAGCTGGATTATCATCAATAGCACCTGGAGGAGAAGGAGCTCCTATTGTTCCATTATCCCATGTTACGTCTAAGTCTGTTCCATTATCAAAGTTAGGATCTAAAACAATAAAGTTATTAACGATTGACTGATTGTTACCAGAAGCTAAGTCAATAAAACCAGCATCTTGAATAACAGAATTGAAAACTATTTCGTCACCGAAAGCAACATTAATGCTTGGGAAAGTAGCTGTAGCACTTGCACCACCATTGATTACTAACATTTGAGTTCCACCCGGAGCACCGTTTACAGTATAAGAAACTTCTACACTATCAAGGTTTGCGTTACTTGCGTTACTTGTGTTATTAACTGTAGCTTCTGGAATATATGACGTTGAACAGTAATCAGTACCTGCAAAACCTTGAGCTGTAGTCGCTAAATCAACTGGAGTTACATTAGGTGGTAAAAGGATATATTCCGAAAATGATGCTTGTAAAACTTCTTTAGTTACATCATCTTGAATGAAAGTAACAACAGCTAAATCACCAATATTATATACATTAGAGAAGTTCCAATTTTCAGATACGACATGTGTGTTTCCGTTTGCCCAAACACCTTGTAAAGTTGTTCCACTTGAATTCGGCAACATTTTTTTCATTACGTTGTAAAAATCAGTTTCACCGTTTGAACCAGGAGCAGAAGCAAAAGCAATATGCTTTTCAACAACAACAACGTGAAGTTTCAAGTTAGC
>CAWVWD010000110.1:0-9489 GCA_963933585.1 uncultured Saprospiraceae bacterium | reverse complement strand
TTCACAAAGTTGAACTAAATCATTTAACCTTGGTCTGAAAGGTGTTTTTGAGGCATCCAAACGTCCGAGAATCAAAACATCATCAATCATACTTGTCAGTCGTTTCACTTCACCTTGAATTCTGCGAATAACCCGTTCTGCTTTTGGAGTTGCACTTTCAGAAATCTCCGATTTAATCATTTCGAAAAGTTCCATATTTGCTCGGATCACAGAAAGTGGCGTTCGGAACTGATGGGAAGCCATAGAAACGAATTGAGTCTTTAACTCATTCACTTGCTTTTCTTTCTCAAGTGCCTTTGTCAAGTCAATTTCAGCTTGTTTTCGTTCTGAAATATTTCTTGTAGCCGTCTGTAAACCAACTAATTGTCCCTCTTCATTTCGAATTGGTGCTATGAGCATTTCGACCCATAAATAATGACCTTTTTTATGTTTTGCTCGATATTCTATCTGATTAGATTCCTCACTATTTAGAACTTTATTATGATTTTCGTGCCAGATTATATCAATATCTTCCGGATGAAACCATTGATAAGGACTGTTTCCAATAATTTCTTCTGGCGAATAACCCAAAACATCTTTTACAGAAGGTGAAATATAAGTGACTTTGCCAGAAGGCGTATTTAATGTAATCACGTCGCTCATATTTTCAGAAATCAAACGATATTTTTGTTCGCTTGCTTTAAGTCTTTTTTGCACTTTGATTTTATCCGTCACGTCTTGTTCTGTCGTTAGAATAAAAACCAAATTATCATCATCATCATAAATCGGTTTAGCAATTAATTCCAAAATCGTTTCTCCTTCGTCTGTAAGTCGATTAATAATAACCGGACCAACACGTTTTACCCGATAACTTAATAAAGGTTCAAAAATTTCAGATTTAAAAATTTCACAAAATTCGATTTGTGTATCAAAAACTTCAAAAAAGTTTCTTCCGACAAATTCTGCAGGCACTAATCCATAATTAATAATTGAGGGCGAAACAAATCGAAAGTTAAAATTCGTGTCGTATAAAGTCACTAAATCATGACTATTCTCAGAAATTATTCGATATCGTTCTTGACTTTCCGCCAATTCTTTTTCTCGATTAACTAACTTTCTAAAAATATTTTTTAGAGAATTTTGCTTGTCACCAATTTTCATATTTGGTTCATACGCTTGAACCTGAACTTGCAATCCAGAAAGATTCTGAAACGCATAACGATGAATCGATAAAATGATAAAAGTATCATTTTGTGAAACATGATTTAACGTAACTACGACTTCTTTCTGATTAATAATCATTGCAGAAACATCATTCAAAGACGATTCTAAAATCGTATGATAATGTGGTGTAATAAAATCAAAAATCGTTTTCAAAGAACTTTTTGTAAAACTATTTTGCGCTAAAAAGTATAATGCAGAATGATTTACGAATTGAATATCATGATTAAAATCAATCAATATCAAACTATTCGGATTTGCATCTAAATAGCTTTGGAATGCGTTGACCGTTGTTGTTGATTCATTTGACATCTAATTATAATCTACAAAGTAAGGAAAGATTTGACTCGTACAAGGTTCATTCATAAGCTTGGCACAATATCTAAAAGGTTTGACACCTATTCTAAAACTATTATGTGAAATAGTGGGAAAGTTTACTTTTGAGCAAATTTAAGAATCAGAATTGACCTAATGACATTATTTTTTTTGTGTTGGAGACATATCTTAAAAAAATCTTTGAATCGATTCTGACACCTCATTCCTAAAATTCTATTTCCTCTTAATGTCTGACGGATTAACTCCAAAATGTTGTTTGAAGGCATAAGAAAAGTAAGCCAGGCTTCGGAAACCTGTTTGCTGAGCAACTTTACCAGTATTCCCTACATTTTGTTCTATTAATTGATAAGCATATTCTAATCGAAAAGTACGAATAAATTCGGTGGCTGTCATATTCGTTATTTTCTTAATGCGACGCTGAAATGTAGATTTGCTAAAAAATAATGCTTTTCCTAATTGTTCAACCGTCAAATTTTCATCTGATAAATATCGCTTCATTTGCGTCTTTAATTCCTTTAAGAATAGTTCATCTTTGGAAGCAACTTGAATATCATTTACAATTCTTTTTTTAGGTTTTTGAGTATTAATCTTAATTAGATTTCGAACTTTCAACAATAACTCCCTTGTATCAAAAGGCTTGGTAATATGGTCATTTGCACCGATTTCTAAGCCTGTAAACTTCGTCTCCGTTAAGGTATTTGCCGTAATCATAATCACAGGTGTAATTTCTGTTTGCGGATTTTCCTTCAATATTTTCAAAAACTGCAAACCATCCATTTCCGGCATCATCACATCAGAAATGATAATATCCGGTGCGAATTTATCCACCATTTCTAATCCTTCTTTGCCGTTTGTAGCAGTCAAAGTATTGAAACCTTTAAGTTCGAAAATATCAATTAAAGTTTCCCGAAGATTTTTATCATCTTCTAATAATAATATCGTGTCCATTTTAGGAGAATCTTATACAAGTCGTTCCGCACAAATAATCGATAATTTTAAGTTTATTAACTATTTATGCTCCACGACTTCTGAAAATGACGTTCTGCTGATTTACAAATTTATTTCTACTGTTACATGAGTTGTAAATAATCTATTATGGAAACAAATTTCTAAATTTTTGCATAAGGCAATCGCTCCATCTCTTCTGTTTGATGATACGTATTCAAGCCTGAAATAGCAATAGAATTCGCCATTTCTATATTTAATTTTCCATCCATTTCAACGATATTTTCAGGAAGTGCAACCCATTCTATTTGACCGATAATGAGTTTTGTATTATTAATTTTAATATCAATAATATCCGCTAATGACAAGCCGATTTTGATATTCGCTTCTTTCACAAAAGGAGCTTTAAAACCTTGTAAATACTCAGCCGTTAGACCGGTCGCATCAAATTCTGACTGTGATTCATAACGAGCAGAGGTTTGATGAGCAGCTTTAAAAATTGTGGAATTGACGTGATTAATCGTGAATTGTTTAGTCGCCAAAATATTCTCCAAAGTATGACGAGGAACAGAATGAGGACGAGAAATCATTCCTACCAAAGGCGGACTTGCTCCGATATGAATGACCGAACTGAAAATCGCTAAGTTCGTACTTCCATCCTGATTTGCTGTGCCGATTAGATTAGCCGATTTGAATCCAGTTAGGCTGTTCACAAAGTTGCCACGGAAACGTTTCTCTAAATTTAATAAATCGTTTTGCGAATATATTTTTATCATAAAAAAATTGCGTTTTGAAGGTTTCGATAGGTTCTGTTACTGCAATCGGAACAACTTTACACATCTTCACCGAACCGGGCACACAATATGTTCCGCTCGGCGTTTTGCCCGACCATGTGCCTTCCACACAGAAACCATCTTTTTGAATTGTAAATTTTAATTTTGCATTTTTTAAACACCATTCTAAACCATCATAAATATTTTCAGATTTAATTTTCGTTTCAGAAATCGTTAGAATATCATCCTTAAAAGTTCCCTCCAAAGACATAATTGCAAAATATGCAGGTTTATCCACAAAAGCCACTTTTGAAGTTCCTGTGATAACAGTTCCTTTTTGTTTAAGGTTTAAAGTAAAATAATAAGAACTCGCTGCACCGCCTTCCGATTGCTGCAACATTCCATTCCATTCACCAGACATATCTTGACAAGAAGCTATATTATAAATCATTGATAAACAAATGATTATTGATAATTGAATATATTTTTTCATATTTATTTTATGTAAAATTGAATACTAAATTCTACTTTTTTTTTAAAAATTGTTAGAAAATAAGTTCCAATTTGATTTTATACTCTTAAACGAAATTTACAAAAATAATAGTTTAAATCACTTATAAATTATGGTTCTTTGACAAATCCCGTCACGAACCGAAAACCAAAATTAGTTGAGACTTTCGTATTAGTACTATTGTTTTGCAGCACAACAACACAACAACACAACAACACAACAAAAATATTTAGAAAAAATAAACAATCGCACTCCTACTCTACTTTTTACAAATAAAATTGTAGGTATTTTTTCGTTATCATTTTATCTTTATACCAAAATACCTCAATATCTTTACATCTCAAATCATGAAGCAATGAGACAATTGGATAATAATAAGTACACACAATCAAAAATTCTAGAACCTATAAAAACCATGATTATTTGTTTAGTCATTGGTATGTTCGCAGGATTTTTACAAGGTTTCAATATTTTCGGAGAAACGCTGAAAATGCTATTTCCAGGTTTATTATTCGGATTAGCTTTACCAATTTCTAATTGGAAACTATACAAACGTCCATGGATGACTTTAATTGGTTTTTTTATTGTTTCCACAGCAATCTACCCGATGATGATTATCCTGTCCATGCGATTTTTTGGAGAAGAAATTGGAGCAAATATGATTAATAAGATTCCTATTTTGCTAGGAATTATTCCAAGTTTGGGCGGCGCAGGATTATTATATTTGGTTTATCGGACTTTCTTAGGGAAAAAAGATCACGGTTTTTGGATGATCTATTTTGGTATCGCCATTTTGATAGGAATCATATTTTTTCCTTTGATGAATTTTGCAAATAACTTTGTATTAAGTTTAGGAATTTGGCAAGCAGGAATTGGTTTTGGTTTGACGCATTTGCATTTTATTAATAAATGAAAGTTAGAAAATGGAAAACAAATCTTCCGTCAGGCTCATTTTATCAATAGTTTAATCGACTTTTTGTGCGTGTACAAAAGTCGATTTTATGAATTATAAATTTGATTGTCAAATATTTAAACTTTAACGTTTTATGTAATAAGCTATTTCTAATGATTGATTTCTAATTTAATCTATTTCTAAAAATTCACAGATAATTGTTCCATAAGGTAGAAATAAGTATATTTATGACTGAAACATAAAACTGCTGTATGGAACAACCCATCATATTTCTCGCATTTTCCAATAGTCAAGATGACCATTTGGCGATGTTAAAGCGAGAAAGTAAACACATAAATAGAGCTTTAGAGGCATTGGATGATAAAGGTTTAGTTAAAATTGTTCGAGAAGAAAGTGCAGATTTAGACACGATTTTCCATAATTTTAATCGCTTTAAAGATCAAGTTGCCATCTTTCACTATGCTGGTCACGCAAGCGGCGAAAACCTTTCTTTTGAAGGTGACCCGGGTAATGCTGACGGACTGGCGAATCTGTTTGCTCAACAGAAAAATTTGAAATTGGTCTTCCTTAATGGCTGTTCTACTAAAGGACAAGTCGATAAGTTACTCGAACTTGGCATAAAAGCGGTCATCGCTACTTCTGTACCAATTAATGATACGAAAGCTACCGAATTCGGAGAACAATTCTTTAGAGCTTTAGCCAATAAAAGTACGATAAAAGCTGCTTTTAATTTCGCCGTAGCTTGGCTTCAAACCAAATATAGAAATACCGATGTGCCAACGATTATGGAAAATCACAGAGGTTTCGTAACGGATGATGAAGCTGCGGAGGCTACCGATTCAATGCCTTGGGGATTGTATCTAAAAGCAGATAGTGATATTTTGAATTGGACATTGCCAACTCGATTTGTGCAGACGGTAACTCGTCCGGCTTTAAATCAGGAATTTGCAATCAATGATTACATTTATAGCATTTTAGATGATATGATTCTTGCTGATCCGAATTTTGAAAATCGAATGACGGATTCAGAAGGAAATGAGTTGGATGATAGAAATTTATTAGCCTTAATTATTGGAAATTATCCTTGGTCAATTGGTTCTCAATTACGCCGATTAGTTTCTCGTGATGATGAAATGAATAACTTTTCCATTGTTCGATTAGAACAAATTATTAATACATATTTAGTTAGTTCTCAGGTTCTATTCTATATATTATTGGCTCAAATGTGGGGAGAGAAACGAAAAATGGGTGATAAATTTCCGATTAGCACACACTTTTTGGATGCTTTATCTTTACATGAAGAAAACTTTAAACAGTTCGATTATTTTGCTCAAATTCGTCAGATTTTAGACCAATTAAAAGAGCATAATATTCCGTTTTTTGTAAAAGAATTAGAGCGTTTGCAAAAGGCATTGAGTGAGAAAAAAGAATTCTATGATTCTTACTTGTATTTAGAATCTTTGAGAAGTCGATTATTGTCGGCTGACCGTTCAAGTTTAGAAGCAGAAATTCCTCAGCTTTGTGCAGATGCCGAATATTGTTTATCCATTGTTATTGGTAAAATCTCGTTTTTGATTAATTATCAAATGCTGACGATTCGAGATATTTTAATTCAAAAAACACCTCATAATGAACCAACGTTCAATCATATTATGGGAAATCTGAAAGCTCAAGACAATGATTTCTTATCACTTTTCAAAGAACCAAAATCTTACAATAAATTCGTAGATAGCCGGTCGGTCATTTTGGTTCGAGATTTAATAGATGTGAGTGATTATCTAAATTTATCCCCTTTTATAGTGGATAAAAATGCATTTGGAGATGCGAGAGCAACTTCTACAGATTTGTTCATGTATGCTTATAATGAAGAAGGTGGCGAATTTAGTTATTACAGTATTCGACATAATTTATTTAAACCTTATGTGAATGACGGAGATATTATTCATACTGGATTAGAAGAAAAAAGCGAAGCAAAAGTGCAACGGAAAAGTAGAATGAGAAGGAGAGGTGCTTCTACTCAAAAGAAAAATTTACCTTATCAAATGTTGAAAAAACAGTTTGAGCAGTTTGTGGAAGATTTGAGTTAAAATGTTTTTTAATTAAAATAAAATTCTACTATCAATAATAGAGATGTTAGATACTTCTGAGATAACCGAAATTTTGAGCTTGAATATGATTATTTATTCGAAATCAATAAAAAAATGTTCTTTTTATATCTCGTTCTGATAGGAAAAAACTAAAGTCATTGATTTTACAAGGCTGACAAGTCTAATAACAACACTCAAGAATTAGACTAACCAGTCATGCTGACTTTCCTTAGGATAACGGAAATTATATGGTTTTCCATGAAGTTTAATTTTAAATTAATAAAATGGTTGGTTTTCTTTGCTTTTATATTGTTAAATATAATCGCTTATAATCATGCTTATAAATTTACGCATTTTACGAAAGTCGAGGGGAAAAGAATTAAACCCGAAAATCTATCATTTACATCAAAATTAAACGTCTTATTTTGGGGTGTAGATAATTCTCGACCCGAAAATACAGCAACGCCGAATCAACCTTATAAAACGATTCTGATTCAAAGTCAGCATTCATTAGAATCTTGGCTAATAGAAATTGAAAATAGTAAAGGAACCGTTATTTTATTTCACGGATACTCGGGAAATAAATCGGGAAATATTATCTACAGTGAGGCTTTCAATAAAATAGGTTATTCCACTTTATTAGTCGATTTTAGGGGAAGTGGCGGTTCAGAAGGAAATCAAACAACGATTGGTTTCAAAGAAAGTCAAGATGTTAAAGCTGTTTTTGATTACGTAAAAACGAAGTTTCCTAAAGATGAAATTATTTTATTTGGTAGTTCAATGGGTGCCGTTTCGATTATGAAATCTATTGCAGATTATTCCATTCAACCGAACAAAATTATTTTGGAATGTCCTTTTGGAACCATGCGAAAAACAGTTCAAAAAAGATTTGAAGGGATGAATATTCCATCTTTTCCATTTGCCGATATGTTGATGTTTTATGGTGGAATCCAAAATGGATTTAATGCTTATCGACATAATCCAATAACTTACGCTGAAGAAATTGAAATACCAACGTTATTGATATACGGAGCAAAAGATGAAAGGGTAACTTTGAAAGAAACGAATGATATTTTTGAGGCTTTGAAGGGTAAGAAAAAGTTAATTATTCTAAAAGATTCCGCACATCAAAATTATCTTATAAATAACGAAAAGGTTTGGTTTGAGAACATAGAATTATTTTTGTAATAAACGGGAAGTTCCATAATTAAAAATTAAAAAAGATGTCCAACAATTTGAAACACATTACCTACGCACCGTGCAAACGGACGGATTTACACTTCGCAGCCAATTAATAATCATCAAATTAATAATTCAAAATGAAAAGTCCATTCAAGTTTTTAGATGCCTACTCAAAAGATGATAAAAATATTTTCTTTGGTCGAGATATCGAGACCGAAGAGCTTTATGATCGTGTGTTTGAAACCAATTTGATATTACTTTATGGTGCATCAGGAACGGGTAAGACGAGTTTGATAAACTGTGGGTTAGCGAATATGTTTGAAAATACGGATTGGCTTCCAATTTTTGTTCGCAGAAATAGTAATATTGTTGAATCGCTGCATAATGCTTTGGATGAACATACATTGACAAAAGTCAAAGATAAAACGAAGTTTAGACAAAAGGTTAAGTCCTTGTATTTAGACCATTTTAAACCAGTTTATTTAATTTTTGACCAGCTTGAAGAGTTATTTGTACTCGGAAATTTAGAGGAACAAATGGCATTTTTTGAGGTGCTTAGAGACTTAATGAATGAAGGTTTACAATGTAAAATCTTACTGTCGATGCGAGAAGAATATATCGCTTACTTATCTGATTATGAATTAATCGTACCATCCCTTTTTGATAATCGGCAACGATTGGAAAAAATGGGCACCTTACAACTTCAAGAAGTCATCAAAGGAACGAGTGATGTTTTTAAGATTACGATTGAAAAAGAGGATGAAGTAATGGACCTGATTATTCAGCAATTGCGTGATCCTAAAATTGGTATCGAACTATCGAGTTTGCAAGTATATTTAGATAGAATGTACCGAAAAGCGCTCGAAGAGAAAAAACCAAATAAACCAATTACATTTTCTCCCACATTAGTTGCTAAAACAGGCATGTTCGATAATGTTTTGGAAATGTTTTTAAAAGAGCAGTTAGCATTAATTGAGTTAGAACTCAAGAAAGAAGGTTCAACAATAAGTGGAATTCCGAAAACAATTCTATTCTCATTGGTGACCGACAATGGCAGTAAAAAGGCAATGGAAACAGAGGCTCTTTATGAGCAATTGTATAAACGAAAAAAAATTACACCTGCTGAAATTGATTATTGTATCAAGCGTTTTCAAGAATTGAGAGTGCTTCAAGAAGTAAAATAGGCGAGTTTCGAATTGCGGATTTCGGATTGCGAGTTTTATCGTACAAGTGTCGTCTATAAGCGTAAACCTTATTTCTTACGTTTTTAAATTTCATTCATAGGATAAGCCCCTAACCCAGAAACCCACAACTCGCAACTCGAGAAAACTCCTGAAAAATGAATTTAATCGAATTAATTAAACGGTTTTTTAAATCCTTATTTGGTGCTAAAGAATCAACTAGAGGTGAAGAGAAAACGGAAAAAAATCCAGCTCTACCAACCGAAAATTTACACCCAAAACCAAGTAATAATATGCCAAAAATAAAAAAACTCTACGCTTTAATTGTTGGAATTAACGATTATCAGCACGTAACGAAATT
>CAWVWD010000109.1:0-9579 GCA_963933585.1 uncultured Saprospiraceae bacterium | reverse complement strand
TGCCAATCCAAAAACAACGCAATATCGAAATCATTATTTTGATGCGTTTGCCCTTGTTCTGTACAGAGTTGTTCAAATATTCAGGTTTTGCAATTTCGAAAATTCAAGAATGGGTATTGCGAGAAGGTGCTTTGAGAGAATTGTAAGGGGAGAATATAAATATATTGGATTATCCGAGAAGTATTTATAGATAAATTTATTGTCTTATTTATGGCTAAAATATCATAAATACCTCATCTTTGTTGATTGACGTTTTTTCAATGTTTTAGAAACCATTTAAATGGAAATTATGAAAATATTAGAGGATAAATCCACCAAGCTTTTTATAATACTTGGGGGATTTTTTATTGCGAATGCGATAATTGCAGAATTTATTGGGGTGAAAATTTTCGCATTCGAGGGAACATTGGGTTTAGAACCGTTTAATTGGAACTTGTTTGGGCAAGTTGGTTCGTTGAATTTTACGGCTGGTGTTTTGCTTTGGCCTGTAGTTTTTATTATGACGGATGTGATTAATGAATACTTCGGAAAGCGAGGTGTTCGGATGTTGTCATATTTGGCGGTCGGATTGATTTCCTATGCTTTTTTGATGGTTTACGCTGCGATTGCTCTTGCTCCTGCATCTTGGTGGATTGGTGCGAATTCAGAAAATGGTGTGCCTGATATGCAAGTGGCTTTCGCCAATATTTTTGGTCAAGGAATGTGGATTATCGTTGGTTCATTGGTGGCTTTTTTGATTGGTCAATTAGTGGATGTGTTGGTTTTTCATCGGATTAAAAAAATGACTGGTGATAAATATATTTGGCTTCGTGCAACTGGTTCTACGCTGATTTCACAGTTTATTGATAGTTTTGTAGTATTGTATATTGCATTTGTAATCGGCCCACAACATTGGGAAATTGGATTGTTTTTAGCAGTTGGAACGGTGAATTATGTGTATAAATTTGTGATGGCGATTATATTGACTCCGGGAATTTATGGGGCTCACTTTATGATTGATAAATACTTAGGAAAGGAGCGAGCGGAAGCTCTAAAACGGGAAGCGAGTTTGGAGTGATTCTTCGGGTTTCGAGTTGCGGGTTTTAGCGTTTTGAGGTGACGCTCTTGCCTGATGTTCCCTTGCATATTTCGCTGGTTTTTTCTGATGCTTTTCGTAATTAGAATGTGAATTTGACCTTCAAAGCTTTGTACCAAAAAACTATAAACCAAGAAACCTTTATATAAAATGAATATTGATAAAATAAGAAAAGATACGCCTGGGAGTAAGTTTGTGACGCATTTTAATAATGCGGGCGCATCGTTGCCGACGCAACAGGTATTGGATGCCACACAGCTTTTTTTGGAGCAGGAAGCGATTACTGGAGGTTATCGGTTTGCAGAGGAAGAAGCGGAGGTGATTCGTGAATTTTATGTGGAGGCGGCAAAGTTGATTCATGCAAAACCGAGTGAAATAGCGTTGACTCAAAATGCTTCTGCAAGTCTAAATTTGGCGTTATATTCGATACCGTTTGAGCGTGGCGATGTGATTCTGACTTCTGAAATTGAGTATGGTAATAGCTATTTGAATTATCTAAACCTGAAAGAACGGAAAGGTATAGAAATTCGTGTTTTTCCAATGGATGAAGAGGGTCATTTTGATTTGGAGAAGTTTGAAAGTTATATTGATGAGAAGGTCAAATTGATTGCAATTACGCACATTCCGACGAATAGTGGCATTGTTGCTCCGGTGGAAGCGATTGGTGGAATTGCTAAAAAATATGATATTTTATACTTGGTCGATGCTTGTCAAGCTATTGGTCAGTTTCCATTTAATGTGGAGAAAATAGGTTGTGATTTTTGTACGGCTACGAGTCGAAAATATTTGAGAGGTCCGAGGGGTTTAGGCTTTTTGTATATTCGAGAATCTGTGATGGAAAATTTATCGCCTGTGTTTTTAGAAATGTTATTTGCGGATTGGCAAAGTGAAACTGGTTATCAGTTGAATCGGTCGGCGAAGATGTTTGAAACTTGGGAAAAGCCTTATAGTTTGATGGTTGGTTTTACGGCTGCGATTCGTTATGCGAATGAGTTGGGAATGGAGCATATTTGGGAACGGATTCAATATTTAGCGGATTATTTTCGAAAGCAATTAGAAAGAGTTGAAGGCGTAACTGTTCATGATTTTGGAGCTGTAAAATGTGGAATTGTGAGTTTTACGAAGTCAGAAGTTTCTCCTCAAAAAATACAGCAACATTTACAATCATTGGAAATCAATACATCCGTTTCGGCTCGTTTTAGTAGCGTTTTGGATATGGATAGGAGGGGACTTGTTGCTGTGAATCGTGCTTCTGTGCATTATTTTAATACGGAAGCGGAGATTGATTTATTGGTGGATGCGGTATCTACGTATTGATCTTTTTCATGACTTCTATCCTAGTTTGAGTAGTGTCGTCTCTTATGACTTTTTTGTATTGATAATGTAGATTTTTTTTGATTTGATTTTTCATATTAGATAATCGTTACTAATTGATCATTAAAATCGTTATTTTTGTGGCTTCATTGGAAAATGAGCGAAAATAAAGTAAAAATCTATTTGGTTCACATTTATAAATGTTGAATCGTTGTAGAAACCATAAAACAGTTTTTTAATAAAAAAATCTTAATAATGTCTACACGCATTTTATTTATCATCTTGGCTTTTGTCATTGGAAATAGTGCTTTTGCACAAAAAGTAGATGAAACGTTATTTACTATTGGAAATACTTCGATAAGTGTATCTGAGTTTGAATACATTTATGAGAAAAATAATGGTGCGAATGCGAATTTTTCGGAAGCGTCATTAAAGGAATATTTAGATTTGTATGCGAATTTCAAAATGAAGGTTCAACGTGCAAAAGACGTTCAGCTGGATACGATTACTGATTTAAAAAAGGAATTGGCTGGTTACCGTCAGCAATTGTCTCGTAATTATTTGACGGATCGTGAGATCATGTCAAAGTTGACGAAAGAGGCTTATAGCAGAATGGAAACAGACGTAAATATTAGTCATATTTATGTGAAGGCTGGAAAAGATGCAACGGCCGCTGATACTTTGAAAGCTTATCGCAAAATCAATACGCTGTATAAAGAATTGAAATATGGAAAGCGTTTTTCTACTTTGGCGAAAGCGGCTTCTGAAGATGAATCTACGAAGGAAGATGGGGGACAAATTGGTTATATCACTGGTTTGCAATTACCGGGTTTCTATGAGTTAGAAACGGCGGCTTATAATACGCCGGAAGGAACTTACTCGAAGCCTATTCGTACTCGAATTGGTTATCATATTATACGTGTAGAGGACGTTCGTCCTGCAAGAGGTCGTATCGAAGTTGCTCATATTTTGGTTCGTGTGGTAGATAAAGCGGCGGAAGAAGCGAAAGCGCAACAAAAAATTAATCGTTTGTATCGAGAGTTACAAGGTGGTTCTAAGTTGGAAGGTTTGGCAAAGCTAGAATCTGAAGATGAGCGAACAGCGGATAAAGGTGGTTATATCGGCTATATTACGATTGGTCAATATGAAAGTACTTTTGAGGAAGCTGTTTTCGGAATTGCGGACGATGGACAATATTCTCGGCCGTTCCGTTCAAGTGTCGGTTGGCACATTGTAAAAAGAATTAGTCATCCTGGATTGGAATCTTATGAGGATATGAAAGGTCGTTTGCAGAATCGTATTCGTCGGGATAATCGTTTTGAAATCGTTCAAGCGTCTCTAATTGACAATATTAAAGAAGAGGGTAATTTTAAAATCGTAGATAATGTTTATAACGATTTTATGAATAGTTTGGATGCTACGTTCTCGACTTACCAATGGAATCCTCCTGTAAATAATGGTGGAAAACCTTTGTTTTCTTTAGGTGGAAAAAGATATACTTTGGGTGATTTTTCAACGTACTTAAAACGTATGGCTGGAAATCGAGTGAAGTTTAGTAAAGATAAAACGCCTCAGCAAGCTGGCCTTGATATGTTCAATGATTTTGTGAAGCAAGAAGCATTGAAATATGAGGAAAGTATGTTGGAAGAAAAATATCCTGAATTCAAAGCATTGATGCGTGAATATCGAGAGGGAATTATGTTATTCGAAATCACGAAAAGAGAGGTTTGGGATAAAGCGTCACAAGATACTGTCGGTTTACAACGTTTTTATGACAATAATAAATCGAATTATAAATACGGCGAAAGAGCGAAAGTGGTTATTTATAGTGTGAATACGGAGGATGAAAAGGCATTGGCGAAATTCCAAAAATTAGCTCGCAAGAAAAGTCCTGAGAAAGTATTGAAAAAGATGAATAAAGTGCGTGAAGTTGTTACTTTTGAAACTGGAACTTACGAGAAAGGAAAAAGCCAGATGGTGGATGCAACGCTTTGGAAAAATGGTATGTTGGGAAGCGAATGGAAAGAGGGCGACACGCGAAAATATGTGAAAGTTAATAAAGTAATGCCGGAATCTATCAAGCCTTTATCAGAATCAAGAGGTTATGTGATTGCGGATTATCAAGACTTTTTAGAAAAAAATTGGATTAAAGATTTGACGGCTTCTTATCCATTAAAAGTGAATGAAGCTGCATTTAGAAAATTAATAAAATAAGTTAAGGTTCTAAGGTTTCAGGGTTCTAAGGTTTTAAGGGAAACGACCAACGATTATTTTTTTATAAAAAATAAAAATCGTCAAAACGGTCAAGACCTTAAAACCTCAAATCTTAAAACCTCAAATCTTAATTTCCGAACTTTAGGAATTTGAAAATTATATCAAAATATCTTGTCTTTATTGGTTGTGCTTTTATGATGTCGTCCTGTGGAAAAAAGGAAGCTGAAACAGCAGAAAAACCTCTGGCAACTGTTTTCGGGAAATCCTTGTATCCTTCTGATGTGGCGCAACTTGTAGGAAGCGGAATTAGTGCGAAAGATAGTACAATGCTGGTTCGAAATTATGTCGAAATTTGGGCGAAAGAACAATTAATTATTAGCATTGCAGAACAAAATATTCCGGATGATTTGGATGTGAATAAGTTGGTGGATGATTATCGTAAATCATTGATTCGGCATACTTATGAACAGAAATTGGTGGAACAGCGTTTGGATTCTGTGGTGACGAATAAAGAGATTGAAGGATATTATAGAACGGCTTTAGATCAGTATCAATTGGATAAAACGATTATTCAAGGTTCATTTGTAAAGGTAATTAAGGAAGCACCAGAACAAGATAGTTTGAAAATTTGGTGGCAATTAAAGAATGAAACTGATTCACAAAAGATTGCAGATTTCAGCAGAATGTACGCTGATAAATTTTTATTGGAAGATAGTGTTTGGGTAAGTGTAGATTACTTGGCAGCTGAATTTCCTATTAGTTCGTTACGGGAAGGAAGTTTGACAAGAGGCTTATCAACGACGACTGGTGACAAGAGTTATAATTATTATATTCGTGTCAATAAAGTGGTTCGTCAAGGACAAATTGCTCCGCTTTCTTATGTGGAAGAAAAGATTGTTAAAGTCATTCTTAGAAAACGAAAGTTTGAACTTTTGGATAATATGATTGACGAGTTATACAAAAGAGAATTAGATAAAAAAAGTGTAATGATTTATGAATAATTGGTTGATTAGGGAATCAATCAATTAACTAATCAACCAATTAACTAATAACAAATTAATGAAGTATTTTTTAGGAATTGTATTGGCTTTAGGTTTTTGCCTAAATATTCAAGCCCAAGGAGAAGAGATTGTTTTAGACAAAGTTGTAGCAACGGTCGGTGATCAGATTATTCTATTGTCACAAGTAGAGGAGCGTTATCGAGGTTTAGAGTTTAAACCTGAAAATGCACGTTGTTTGATATTAGACCAAATGTTGGTTGAAAAAGTACTTTTGGTACAGGCGGAGTTAGATAGTGTTTTGGTAGATGATTCGGAAGTAGATGTCCAGTTAGATGCTCGTATTGACCGGATTTTAGGAATGATGAATTATGACAGGTCACAATTCATTTCTTATTATAACAAAACACCGGAAGAAGTAAAAGAAGGTTTTCGGGAGGATTTACGCAATCAATTGGTGACGCAAAGAATGCAATCAACGGTAATGCAGGGTATGAAAGTTACACCGATAGAAGTGAAAGCTTTTTATGCTCAAATCCCAAGGGATAGTTTGCCTTATTTTAATTCAGAAGTAGAAATTGGAGAAATCGTGCTTGCACCAAAACCAAACTATACAGGATTAGCGTCTGCTAAAAATGAATTAGAAAACATTCGTAAAAGAATCATAGGTGGAAAAGAGGATTTTGCAAACTTAGCGAAGCAGTATTCTATGGATCCAGGTTCAGGAAGAGATGGTGGCGATTTAGGCTGGGCAAAAAGGGGTTCGTATGTCACGGAATTCGAAGCAGCAGCTTATAAGTTAGAGAAAGATGAAATTTCTCCAGTGACCAGAACGAAATATGGTTATCATATTATTCAATTATTAGAACGTCGTGGTAACTTGATTCATTTGCGTCATATATTGATAAAGCCAAGAGTAACAATGGAAGATAAAATATTGGTCGCGAGTAAATTAGATTCAATTCGCTCGATGATTATTTTGGATTCGATTCCGTTTTCTTATGCGGTAGCTAGACATTCTTCTGACGATGCACAAAGTAAAACGAATGCTGGTTTGATGATAAACCCTACAACGGGAACTTCAATTTTTGAAGTTGCAGATCTTGAACCGGATATTTATTTTACAATTGATACAATGGAAGTTGGCGATATCGCTGCACCGATGTTTTATAGAAATGCTCAAAATGGCGAAGAATTATGTCGTATTGTGATGTTGCGTTCTCAAACTGAACCACATCAGGCAAATCTAAAAGATGATTATTCTAAAATTCAAGCTGCGGCAACGAGCCAAAAACAAGCAACTTATTTAAGTGATTGGGTCGATGCTCGTGTAGCAGAAATGTATATTCAGGTTGATGCTGTTTACGACTGTGAAGTAATGAAAAAGTGGAGAAGTAATAGTAGAATGAAACCATAATTTTAGGTTGCGAATCATAAGTTTCGAGTTGCAATTCTTTCGGGCTGACGAAATAATTTAGCATAAAAAAAATGTATAAAATCGGTCAGACCAGTAACTCATAACTCATAAAATCATCTTAAAGATACGTTAAAAAGTAGACTTACAATTTTAGATGCAAAGTGCATTT
Source organism: uncultured Saprospiraceae bacterium (assembly GCA_963933585.1). GTDB lineage: Bacteria > Bacteroidota > Bacteroidia > Chitinophagales > Saprospiraceae > CAWVWD01. The sequence goes on along the minus strand of CAWVWD010000109.1, from coordinate 2,392 downwards.
TGTAAACTTGTGGAAAAGGTGGCATATTTCATGTCACCTTTTTATATATTTGCAATCATTTCGTGATATATTGAAATGAAATTTTAAAATAAAAACTTCACCGAATTAATAAACATAGCATGAATTACAAATCGGACGTAGAAGCAGTAGATGCCTTAGCTCAATCATATAGAGATTTATCGACAGAAATTGGAAAGGTAATCGTTGGACAAAAAGAAGTTGTAAAAGCGGTTATTATTTCTTTATTTAGTAATGGACACTGTTTACTTGTCGGTGTTCCGGGATTAGCGAAAACATTATTGGTAAGCACCATTTCTGAGGTTTTAGATTTAGATTTCAAACGCATTCAGTTCACACCAGATTTGATGCCGTCTGATATTACAGGTTCGGAAATTTTAGATGAAGATCGACATTTCAAATTTATTGAAGGTCCATTATTTGCGAATATCGTTTTGGCAGATGAGATTAACCGGACACCTCCAAAAACACAAGCCGCACTTTTGGAAGCAATGCAAGAGAAATGTGTCACGGTTTCAGGAGATATGCACCGATTACCAAAGCCATTCTTTGTATTAGCGACACAAAATCCAATTGAGCAAGAAGGAACATATCCTTTACCGGAAGCACAGCTTGACCGGTTCATGTTCAATATTTTCTTAGATTATCCATCTTATCAAGAAGAAGTTGATATCGTAAAAAGTACAACGTCATTGAATCCTATTAACTTAAGTAATATTGTATCTTCCGAGCAAATCCTATTCTATCAAGAGTTGATTCGTAAAATTCCAATTGCTGATAATGTATTAGAATACGCAGTTAGTTTGGTTTCAAAAACTCGTCCTGGAACAGAAAGAGCAACAGATATTGTAAATAAATATATTTCTTGGGGAGCTGGTCCTCGTGCATCTCAATATTTGGTTTTGGGTGCAAAATGTCATGCCGCAATCAGTGGAAAATATTCACCGGATATCGAAGACGTTCAAGCCATTGCTAATTATGTATTGCGTCATCGTATCGTGAGAAATTATAAAGCAGAAGCAGAAGGATTTACGATTGAGAATATTATTGAATCGTTGTTTTAGTTTCCGTCGTTTCTTTAGTAGAAGTCGTTTCCGTAGTGCTCCCGAGATTTTTCTTCGGGAGCACTATTTTTTTGTCTTTTTCAAAATCTATAAGGTTTCAAAACGCATAAACCCTTAGATTCGAATAAGGACAAACGTATCTAGTTATTTCGTTTGATAATTTAATCCAATAAATTATTCTGTCATACATATCAAATAATTATATTGACAGAATAATATTTGTTAATCGTATCTCCTTTCTCTTTTTCTTGATAAAAAGAAGGCATTCACGAGGTTTCGGGACAAGCAAGTCAAGGCTTGATTGCTTGCTTGATTTTAGATACGGAGACAAGTGCAGCACAGGCCCTTGAAAACATTAAAAAAGCTAAATAGACTGACACTCGCTTCACTCAAATATCCGTCTGTGCCTAACATTTCCTCAATACGTTCAATCTAAAATCAAAAATGCGAATCCAAAACATCAACCCAGAATCACAGCGATACTTTGACTCGTTGGTCTTTGATTTGAACCCCTTTAAAAAGAAAAAGGGCTTTCACGCAAATTCCCAAAGTCGATGAAGAGAGAGAGCGCCAAATAATTGTAGTTAAACAATAGTTTGTATCATCGAATGGTTATTTTTGTGGAAACCCTTTTTTAGTCATTACCGCAACACATTGATGACTTTCGTCGATATCTGTAAATCGGTATTTTAAAAAATTGAAGCAAACTGTCAGGTTACTTTTAACCCAATCTTGTAAAAAAATCTAAAATCTAATCAGACAACTGGTATTTAAATCAATTGCTTGAAATTTTTAAGATGATGTAAAGTCTAGGAATTGTTATTATATTTTTGATTTTAAGCATGTCAAATTATTCATTCAGCAACCTTAATTTCATTATCTTTTATTCTCACACTACAAATATAGTAGGACATTCCCCTAAAAAAAAACGATTGATTAGGATATTGTTTTAACAAAACATTAGGAAGGATAAAGAGGGGACGTCATCGATTTGCCGTTTTAGGAATAATGCAAGATTCGCTTCGAGCGTTCATATTTCGAATTCATTGCTTCTTAAATATAGCCTATTTTGGATGAGATGCCCCTAAAAGTAGCAACACTCCGTCTAGCGTTTTAAAACCTGAAATCTTACTTTTTACCACGATAATTACATTTCAATTCCAAAAGTGGTTCGATTAAGTTAATGTGACTACGCTACTGTTGACGGTTTTGATGCAAATTTCAATTCCAAAAGTGGTTCGATTAAGTTAGGATTATCATTTGCAGATTGCTTAGGTTTGAAGTAATTTCAATTCCAAAAGTGGTTCGAT
>CAWVWD010000108.1:0-9593 GCA_963933585.1 uncultured Saprospiraceae bacterium | reverse complement strand
AGATATTACGACAGCTACACCTAACTGTTTTGTTAAGTATGCTTTATATAAAGGGAGTTGTAGTGTTGTTTTAGTTACTCAAGGGCAAGGAGTTGGACTTTTTGCTACAGGAGTTGGACCTGCTACAGGAACATTATCTACACCTATTCTTGGCTTAGATCCTGGGACACAATATTTTTTAAGGATAGATAATGGAATTTTGCCTGCGGGCGTTCCCGGAAATGCTCCTGGTTGTACTTTTGATATTGAAATCTCAGAATATTGTGCACCAATCAATATGTCTAATAATTCTTCGAATTTTTGTAATGATGCTTGTATCTTATATGATTCAGGTGGGCCTTTAGGTGATTATGGGCCTAGTGAAAACCTTACTTATACTATCTGTCCTCCGAATCCAACTGGTTGTTTAGTATTGGATTTTGTGAGTTATGATATTGATTGTGTATTCGACGGTTTATCTGTTTATAATGGTAACTCTACCAATTCTGCGGATTTGATAACAGTAATCAGAGGTACAGGAACGAATCTAGAAGTTGAAGTGCCGAGTGGCTGTGCTACTTTGGTTTTCCAATCTAATGTAGCAATTGCATCAGGTGGATGGGCAATGACTTGGTCGTGTACGGCTACGCCTTGTACACCGACAATTGTTTCGGATTGTAATTCTGCTACGGCAGTTACAAGTTTACCTTTTTCAGGAAACTATTCTACTTGTGGCGCAGGAAATAGTTACGATGCAACAGATGCGTGTGGTAGTGGTTATATGAATGCAGAAGATTACACTTTTGCTTATACGTCTCCAGGAGGTGAATGTATTTCTGTTTCTTTAGCAAATACATCAATTGGTACAGGTATTTTCTTTATGGATGGCTGTCCAAATGCAGATGCAACTAATTGTATTAAATATGTAGAATCAACCTCAGGAAACCCTGTATTAGGTTCTATTGAAATAACAGATCCTGGGACTTACTATATTGTAGTATCAGGAGAAGGATGTCCAACTTGTACGGATTTCGATATTATTATTGATCAATCTGCTTGTCCGATGTCGGTTAACCCGAATGTAACCGCACTTGATTTAGCGGAAACACTCGCAGGTGGTAATGTTGATATTACAAATGTTCAATTAGATTGTCCTCCGGGCGCTTATGGTATTTTCGCAGGTGGTCCAGGTGGTATTAATATTCAAGGTGGTATTATTTTAAGTACTGGTTTTGCGAATGATGCAGAAGGACCAAATACATTAGATGGTTCTACCGCATTTCCAGGACAAGATGCAAATACGCCTATTGGTTCTCCAGGTGATTTACAATTGACACAATCTATTACACCGAATATTTCTACAGTTGATGCGTGTATTTTAGAGTTTGATGTGTATGCACCGACAGATTTAATGACGTTTAATTACGTCTTTATGTCAGAGGAATATTTGGAGTTTGTAGGTTCTGTATATAACGATATTTTTGGTTTTTGGATTAGTGGTCCAGGGATTTTAGATGGCAACACAGATTCATTAATTTCGGCTATTCCAGGTACATTAACACCAATTACGGTGAGTACGGTAAATAACGTGACGAATGATACGCTTTATGTTAATAATCCTGCTGGTGAAATTAGTACAGCTTATGATGGTTATACAACTTTATTAACAGCAGCTTCTCCAGTTACACCTTGTAATACGTATCACTTACGTATGGCAATTGCAGATGGTATTGATCAGTTCTTTGATTCAGGGGTATTGATTGAAGGTGGGTCATTATTCAATCAAGGTGTTGAATTAGAAGTCGCAGGTACGACGGTTGATAACGCGTTAAGTTGTGCAGAAAGCTGTTTGGATGGTACGATTACGATTTCATTAGTAGCAGGACAAGTAGATACTGTTTTTGTTCCTATTGATATTCAAGGTACAGCGACTAATGGACTAGATTACCAAACGATTCCTACGGTATTGGTATTTCCTCCGGGAGTAACTTCTATTACGATTCCTATTTTACCTATCGCAGATGGAATTTTAGAACCAACGGAAAGTATTGTACTTTATTTATATGAGCAATGTTCAGCAACAGAACCTTCTGATTCTGCGGTTATTTTCATCCGTGATGATATTAATGGTTTGTTTTCTACAAATGATACTACTATTTGTGGTTCAGCGGTTCCGTTACCAATGTACGGGCCAAGTGATATGATTTATACTTGGAGTCCTGCAGCAGGATTAGATGATTCAACTGCTCAGAATCCAATGGCTTATCCTGACCAGAACATGACTTATACAGTTATCGCAGGTAACGGTCTTTGTTGGGATACATTGACGATGGATGTTATTGTAGCAACAATGGAAACGCCATCAGATACAATTATTTGTACGCCAGGTGAGCAAGTAGCATTATATGCGACAACGAATCAATCAAATTCAACTTGGACTTGGACACCAGCTACGAATTTATCAAACGCTTCTATCGTTAATCCGATTGCAACGCCAACGGTTACGACAACTTATAGCGTTGAGGTAGTTACGCCAATTTGTATTATTAATGAAGACATAACGATAACCGTATTTGAAGGAGCTGCAAATGTAACAGAAGATCAGATTATTTGTGAAGGCATAGACGTTGTTCAGATTGGAGGTCCTGCTCAACCGGGATTAACTTACTCATGGTCACCAATTGATGGTCTAGATGATCCAGCAAGTTCAAATCCTACGGCTTCGCCAAGTACGACGACGACTTATACATTGACGGTAACAGGTGGAGATTGTTCGAACTCTAACAGTGTTACAGTGACTGTTGGTGGACAATTTACACTTACACCAATTCAGAATATTGATATTTTTCAAGGTGATGAAACGACTATCACTGCAACGACTATCGTAGATCCGAATAGTCAAAGTGCTATTGGAAATGTGACTTATAATTGGACGCCAGTTGCGAACTTAACTGGAACAAATGCACAAGTAATTGCAGGTCCGTTCGAAACGACAAGTTATGTTGTAACAGCAGTTTCAGATGCAGGTTGTGAAGCTTCGACAGGATTTATAATTAAAGTTGATCCTCCGACTTACGCATTCCCGAATGCATTTACACCGGGTGGTAAAAATCCTACTTTCGCACCAATTATTGAAGGAAGTATTATAGTTGATAACTTCCAAATCTTTAACCGTTGGGGACAATTAGTGTTCGATAATGGAGATTCAGTAACTGGTTGGGATGGAACAATCGGTGGAACAGATGCTCCACAAGATACTTACGTATATGTTGCGACGTTGACTTTGCCAACAGGTAAGAAAGTTGATGTAAAAAACAATGTATTATTAGTACGATAAGACTCTTAGAATGAGCGGCAGGAATATATATTCCTGCTTCTCAAAAATTAGCATATAAATAATAAAAGGCTTCTGAGATTAATTTCTCAGAAGCCTTTTTTCATAGATACACAATATATGTGTATTATTCTACTATCACCCAATGAATACGCACGTCCTCTCTATTTACGCTAATCTTACACCATCCGTCAAATTCACATTATAAATTGGTAAATCAATCTCATACTCTTTTTGGTAAGCAATTTTCATATACGTTTCAAAATCATTCAAATGTGCTTTTTGAACCAGGTTGATTGTACAACCACCAAAACCGCCGCCCATCATTCTTGAACCCAAAACACCTTTTACTTTCTTTGCAGATTTCACCAAAAAGTCTAATTCGTCACAACTTACTTCATAATCTTCACTCAAGGAAGCGTGTGCTTTATTCAGTAAACCACCGGCGACTTCCAAGTTATTAATAAATAACATTTCAGCGATTGCATAAACGCGTAAATTATCTTCCAAAACGTGGTTCGCTCGATTTCTCAAAACTGGATCTAACTTCTTCTCATGTTGTTTGAATTGATCAAATGTAATATCTCGTAAGCTTTTGACTTCTGGATAAAATTCCTGAAAGAAAGCAACAGCCTCTTTACATTGTCGATGTCGAACATTGTATTCAGAGGAGGCCAAATTATGACTTACTTGTGTATTGCACAATACAATCGCAATATCATCACGTTGGTACGGAAAATATTGATATTCCATACTTTGACAATCTAATTTGATAAAATGATTTGCTTTTCCATGCAAACTTGCAAATGGATCCATAATACCACAATCCAGACCAACGAAATCAATTTCCGCTCGTTGACTAATTTTCGCCATTTCCATTCTATCCAAACCTAAACCGAACAATTCATTCAGGCCAAAGATAAAACCGCTTTCTAAAGCTGCCGATGACGACATTCCTGCTCCAATCGGAATATCACTACTAAAAACGCAATTGACGCCTTGAATTTCAATGCCTCGCTTTTGCAATTCCGCATAAATGCCCAATAAATAATTCGCCCAACTTTTTTCCGATTTTTCAATTGGTTTTGTCAAATCAATTTTAAGACTTTCGTCAATATCTGAAGCGTGAAAGTTACAAACTGAATTTCCACTTTTCGAAATTGAAAAGTACATGGATTTATCAATGGCTGCTGGTAATACAAAGCCATTATTATAATCCGTGTGTTCACCGATTAAATTGATTCGCCCAGGAGCGATAATATTAATTGGAGACTGTGAAAAGTGTGAATGAAATATTTGATTAATTTTATTAAACATAGTTTTTTTGATTCCTTCTGGAGATTTTGCAGATTCCGCAGATTTTTTGACATTACAAATGCCTTTGGCATTTGTAATGTTTTTGGTAAGAAATTAATACGATTCATGAATCACATTAATTTCAAAAAAAATTGCGGAATTAGTGAAACCTACGGGAGTTTAAATAAATAACGAAATCACAAAAACGGATAAAAATCCGACAATTGCCAGTAAAGTCGTCATAATTGTCCAACTTCTAAAGGTTTGTTTTTCGGAAAGTCCTAAATACTTGCTAACCAACCAAAATCCGCTATCATTAACGTGTGATAACATCGAAGCACCGGCAGCAATTGCGATAACCAATAATGCTTTGTCAATCTCTGTCGTATTTGAGGTTAATAAAGGCGCGGTAATTCCTGCGGCGGTTATCATTGCAACGGTCGCTGAACCTTGTAAAACTCGGATAATTCCTGCGGCTAAAAAGGCAAAAAACAATAAATTCACACCAGCATCCGAAAAGTATATTGCCAGCATTTCACCAGTTCCAGTATTGACCAATATCTGTTTGAAAACGCCACCAGCTCCCGTTAATAAAATAATGATTCCCGCTGGAGCCATTGCTTTTGTGGTGATGTCTAATAGTTGTTCTTTAGAGAATCCTCGACGAATCCCCAAAGTGTACCAAGCAATTAAATTAGCAATAATCAACGCCGAAAATGGATGTCCAATCATTGATAAAATATTCTTCAAATCGTCCGATAATAGATTGGGTGCGACCAAAGGACTATTCAATAAAGTATTGCCTAAAATTAGAAAAATTGGAATACATATAATACTTAAAATAATGCCAACGGACGGATAATTTTCAATTGAAATATCAGATGCTTCTAATTTCGGAGCTTGAATATTAATCTTTTTAGCAATGTATTTGGCGAATAATGGACCACTGACAATTGCAGCAGGAATTCCTGCGATAAGACCAAATAAAATGACCCAACCTAAATCTGCTCCCAATATATCCGCAACAGCGATTGGCCCGGGAGTCGGTGGAATGAAAGCGTGTGTGATTGCTAAACCAGCCAAAAGCGGAATCGCATAAAGCAATAATGATTTACCCGTTTTTCGCTGCAATGCATAAACCAAAGGGACTAAAATGATAAAAGCAACATCAAAAAATACTGGAATAGCGACTAAGAAACCGGTCAGCATCAAAGCCCAAGATGCTCGTTTTTCGCCAAAGGTTTTTAATAAGAATTTCGCTAAAGCTTCTGCACCTCCAGATTGCTCCAAAATCGCTCCGAACATTGCTCCCAAACCGACAACCATTGCCACAAAACCCAATGTATTTCCCATACCCTCTTGCATGGTTTTGATAATTGCCATTGGTTCCATTCCGGCGACTAAACCAACCGAAATACTGGCGATTAATAACGCAATGAATGCTTGAATCCGAACGTAAAGTATTAAGCCTAAAAGTATTGCAACGCCGACTAAAACGGCAAAAATTAAAGTATAATCCATTTTTTGAGTTTACAGTTTACAGTATAAAAATAGCGAACTGGGAACGGACGGCTGATTTTTTTACCAATTTGTATGAAAATTTTTATCCCAATTTTTATCAATTCGTTGATAAGTATGCGAACCAAAATAATCCCGCTGTGCTTGAATCAGGTTCGCTGATAAATGCTCGGAAGACATTGAAATCCAGTATTGAAAAGCAGAAGAAAGGGTAGGCGTTGGAATCCGATTTTGGATGCCATTTGTTAGGATGTTTTGAATATCAATTTCAGAATTATTTAATGTTTGAACCACTTTATTATGATGAATAAGTTCTTTTTCTGTTTTGAAATATTCGACAAAGCGCTCCATTAAATGCGAACGAATAATACAGCCGTTTGTCCAAATTCTCGCAATTTCTGATAAATTGAGTTGCCAATCGTAGGTTTCGGAAGCTTGTTGAATCAGAGCGAAACCTTGATGATGATTGATAATTCGAGCGAATTGATATGCATTTTTTAATTGCTCAATATTGATTTTATGAGTATTAGAATCGGATGTCTTTACTTTTCTTGATAATGCAATCCGTTGCGTTTTGAAGGCGGAAATATACCGAGCAAAAACAGCATCGCTCATCATCGTCACCGGGAAACCTAAATCTAAAGCGGCTTTACTCGACCAAGAACCGGTTCCTTTATTACCGGCTTTATCCAAAATTAAATCTAATAAATAGGTTTCATCCTCCTTTTTATTGAAAATATTCGCAGTGATTTCCAATAAATAACTCGATAATTCCCCTTTATTCCATTCTGAAAATAAATTAGAAATTTCGGAATAACTAAGCGGTGATTTGAGTAAAGCATAACACTCTGCCAAAAGTTGCATTTCAGCGTATTCGATGCCATTATGCACCATTTTTATAAAATGTCCAGCGCCATCTTTTCCAATAAATGTACAACAGGGATTTCCGTTCTTGTCTTTTGCAGCAATACTTTCCAAAATCGGAGCGATGAGTTGGTAACTTTCCAAATTTCCTCCGGGCATAATAGAAGGGCCTTTTCTAGCTCCAGATTCACCTCCAGAAATTCCTGTTCCGACAAAGTGAATTTTTGATTTTTGGAGCGTTTCAAACCGTCTTTTAGAATCTAAATAGTGAGAATTTCCACCATCAATAACGACATCATTTTCGGAAAGTAAAGGGGTTAATTGTTCCAAAACGGAATCAATAACGCTCCCTGCTTTTATCATTAATAAAATCTTGCGAGGCGTTTTTAGCGAATTGACAAAAGTCGATAAATCAGTAAAACCGGCAATATTTCTAAAATCGGAATGGTCATTTAAAAAATCACGAATAATATTGATTTCGTTTCCTTCTGAGCGATTATAAACAGAAAGTTGATGTCCTTTTTCTGCAATATTTAAGCTTAGATTTGAACCCATTACGCCAAGTCCGATGACCCCAAAATTGGATTGTTTCATTTAGTTTAGAGGATTTTCGTTGTTATTGTTCTTTGATTATCTCACGATTGGCTGTAAATAAAGATGAATTTTAAAAAAATAAAAACTTCTATTATATCGACGCAGGTCGTTGTTTACTAATCGTAAGGACTTAATATTCAGTGAATTTACAATAAAAAATAGTAGTTTTTTTGAGTTTTATTCCATTGCTCACAGGAGATTTTGACCTGTGTTGGAATGATATAAATTATGATTTTTTGCTTGTAAATTTATCACTTTTGTGATTCTTTGTGATTCTTTGTACGCCAAAAATAAATGAAAATTATTAAAAATTACAAACTGTTTTGTTTCGGAGTATTAATTAAAATATTTTCAGACAAAAAAAACGTGTTGGTTTCTAAAACCAACACGTTTTACTAATAATGAATTTATGTCTTATCTCATTTTTAAGAATCTACCATTATAAATCCGATATCGAATATCACCGATTTTGACATAATCGCCATCGTTCATTTCATATAAGCGTTCCAAATCATCCTCGAGCGTATGCACACTTCCCTTAGTGTGAAAAGCCAATTCTAAATACTCCTCATTAACGCCCCAAAATACTCCTGCTAAAATGATTCGAATAGGCACATTTAAGGATTTTAATAATTCAAAATCACGAATTGTACTATTATTATCGGCAATTAAAATGATTTCCATTTTTTGCAATTTCCGATTTTGAGTAGCATCTAATAAGGCTTCCATATCATTTTCTGGGCTATCAATCGAACAACCAGTTGACATTGTTTCGACCATTGTTTCGGTCAAATCTGCTAACTTAATTGCTTCAGTATAATGAAAACCACCGGTTAGTCCAGTGATTTTTTCTGCCATAGGTTTACCGTTGCCATCATTGAAAAACATATATTGATTTTCAAATTTTTCTTCATTTTTTAATTTCAATTCCATAATGTGCCAGGATAGAATTTGGTCAATATATGGATGCATACTACAAGTCAAATCGGTGACAATGAGTTTATCGTCCCATTTATCTTTATTTCGATATAACACCGCTGCTGCTTCATCACCGATTTCTTCTAAATATTTTGGATTTTTTTGTAATTCCTTTAAATCTGCCTCCGCTCTTTTGTGAATCAAAGCCTCTAATTCGGCTTGATTCATGCTTTTAAATTTATTGCAGAAGTTACTAAATGGTGATCTTGTTATTGCCAAGGAATCTCGGAATGATTGTGTACGTGCCAATGAATCCCATAATGCTTCATAATATTTACGCTCCAAAATCCTTTCATAGATTGCTTTAGAACCGATATATTTATACCGAATTTTATCCTTTCGAGTATGATTCCCCGCTTCAATATTTAGTACTTCCAAACTATCCCGGAACTCAAAGTTTACCGCATAATATTCGCCTTTCGGCAACATCAAAGCTGTTTCCCCATCAGCATTCGTTTTTGCACAATAAACCTTCGTTTTACTTTGCAAATACACAGTTTCATTTTCCAATGGTTTATCGTCCAAATCTAAAACAGTGATCTGAATTAACGCCCGTTTTAAGGTTACCTTTTGCGTAAGCGGAACATCTTGAAAAATGGTATCATTGCGTTCTATTTCTTGAATATCCATAAAGTTGGAAGTATAGGTGAAACCTTTGCGGAAATTCAGGTATGGTATTTTGGGTACAGTGATTATTTTGTAGTTCATATCATACCGAAAATTTACCGTATAATCGTAGCCAATTGGCAAAAGAAACATAGCTTGACCTTTCGAATTAGTTGTTGCTTGATACGTTTTATTTATAGTTGGCTGAACCAGCCAAACAGTTACGTTTGGTAGTAGGTTCCTTTTTTTATCTTTTAATATTAATTGTAATAAAGCCTCTGTTCCGGTTGGTTTAGAAAGTCGTCTATTGAAAATGATGGTATCAGAAATAGCTGTATTTGTAACTTTATTCGTGTTTTGGTAAATAATATTTTTTGTCACAAAACTAGTTCCTGAAGTCGGGATTTCTGCTTTAAAACTTTCA
>CAWVWD010000107.1:0-9650 GCA_963933585.1 uncultured Saprospiraceae bacterium | reverse complement strand
CATAATTTTTGCACAATAAAAATGATACGCAATCAAGCCCGTTACTAATCCTAATTTGACAAGAAACCAACCTTGGTTTAATAAATATGGTTTTATATATATCATTGCAACGGCCGATAGAATCGTCAGATACATCGCAGGAGTCATAATGATTTTATAGAGTAAACGCTGAATACGCTTATATTCAGTCGTTAAAATTCTACGATCAGGTTCTTCCTTTTTATAGCTATCAACTTGGTAAATAAACAATCTGACAATATAAAATAAGCCGACAAACCAACTGACGACAAAAATTAAATGAACTGATTTTATGTATAAATAGTATGCCATCTTTATAAAATTATATCTTTTTAGGATTGATAATTAAATGAATATGTCTTATTAATCTTTAACTTTCAAAATGATTCAGAGAAACTACAAAATTAGATAATTGTTAATAAAGATGTTTCAATATTTGAGCGTAAAGTCTAAATATCAAAACACCTTTACTAATCCTTATATTTATTTTTATAATCCTAAATCACAAGTAAATCCGCCACGAATCCAACGTCCCGGCATTGTTACCAAATTCGTTTCTCGATATTCAGCATCCAATAAATTCGTTCCTTCTAAGAATAAAGTATAATTTTTTCCTTTCCAAAATACCTTCGCATCTAAGACCGAATAATTATCCATCGTTACTCTATCCACAAATCGTAATTTCACTGAATTATATAATTGCTTATAAATACGATGTTCCAAACCAATCGATAATTGGTTATTCAAATGTTCCAAAGCATAACGAGAAGCCACATCATCACTCACTTCCAAAGTCGCATTCGTAAAGTGATAACCAACAAAAAAGCGTTTGATAAAAAAGTCTCGACGTAAGATTTGATCAAAACGAAAATCAACATTCGTTTCAAAACCATAAGAATTAATATTATTCAAATTCGTTGGCTGCCACGGCAACGTATCATTCGTTCTTGTCCAATCAATTACACTTTTCGCCGCTTGATAATATCCACTTCCCTGAAAGAAAATTCCACTTCTATTGTATTTATAACCTGCTTCATATGTCCAAGCAGATTCTGGTTTTAAATCAGGATTTCCAATATTTGTACGTCCAACATAATATAAATCTGTGTAAGTCGGAATACGATAAGAATTACCAACATTCGCAAAAACCTTAGAATAAGTAGTCAAATTATAACTTGCATCTAATCCCGGAAAGGCATTCACCCCATAATCAGAATAATAATTCACATAGACACCAGGCGTAACATTTATATCATTCCATTCCCAACGATATTCGCCAAAGACACCAACAATCGTTCGATTCCAATCACCCAAATTTGTACTAACAATATCTTCATTTCTGACTTCTACACCAACGCCAATCGTACCAGCATCTTTCAAACTAATCACACTATTTACTTCTCCGCCAATAGTATTCGTCGTATGAATATTATGAAAATAATCAGGATTTTGACGTAAAAAGACATAATCATCATTATTTCTTCTCCAATATACACGAGGCGTAAGGATGTAATTTCCACCTGTCAAACGATAACTTGCACTTGCATAAGTGGTCGCTACTTCTTCGTACTGATCTTTATAATTAGGACTTGAATAAAATCCATTCGCTCCAAACTTACGTTGAACATGACCAGCTTGCAAATCCAATTTCCCACGTCCGATTTTCACTTCTGATTGATAGAAACCATTAATAATACTAAAGTCTGTATTATATTGATAACCTTGTGAACTTGTCTGACCGAAAGAAATAAACTGCTTATAACGACGAATTGGAATCGCCAAACCAATCTGTGTATTCAATAAATCATGACTACCAACTGTCGTTTCAATCATTAATCGGCGACCTTCAGGAACTTTTGTAACAATATTCACTGCACCCGAAAATGCATTCTGACCATAAACTCTTGCAGCAGGACCTTTGAGTACTTCAATTTGTCCAATATTCATCATCGAAATTGGTAAATACATCGAGTGATGGCCAGTTTGTGGATCACTCATTTTTACACCATTTAATAAAACCAATGTTTGATCAAATGTTCCGCCACGAATCGACAAGTCTGCTTGAACGCCCATAGGCCCTCGCTGACGAACATCAACACCAGGAACATAATTCAACGCTTCCATAAAACTTACCGAAGGTGTCGCTTTCAAATCTTTTTGAGTGACAATAGAAATATTCCGTGCAGACTGCGAAAAAGGAATCACAATCCGATTTTCTTTGATGACGACATCTTCTAGATTTCGTTGCCAAAGTGTATCATTCTGAGCCTTACCAACGGCTGCAATTAGTATTAATAAAATTAGAGTAGTAAAGTTTTTCATAAAAGCATATTTTAACATTTTGCTATTTTGATAGCAAAAATTATATCTAAAAAAAAGGCATATCATCCAAAAAGATGATGTGATTATCTTAAAAGATGCAAACTTAGGTATTGAAATGACAAAAAAAAAGTTTGACTAAGAAGTTGTCCTAATTCCAACCTTTTCTAACAAAAAAATCACCGCCAAATAAATTCAATAAAAACTCAATATTTATTTTGCTCCCGTATTTTCTCGACCAATTTTATGACTAATTGTTTAGCTATTATTGCGTTATAGCTTCGTCACGTCTTCGCACTTTTCGAATCGTTTACAAAAAGATTAAAAGCCAAAGTTTTCATCAAAAAAAAAGATACCGAAAAGTATCAGAAAAATATTAAAAATATTGATTATTCCGTCAAGCAGTCGAAAAGATTTGAACATTAGAATTTTTAGCCTTTTCCATAAAATAAAGCCATTTTAGTAAAAAGAAAAAATATCTTTTTGAAAATTACGATTGATCAAAAAATATGATAGCGTTTGGAAAGATAATACTTTATTAGAAGGATAAAGCGAACAATCATAATTTCAATCGCATCAAAGTTTTAAGCAAAAAGAGAATCGTCATAAGGATAAAACTTTTAAACCTATGAACCATTTTATCTTCATTCCCCTTTTCATCCATAAAAATGACCACTTTACGAATTAATAACTAACAATCATTCGTTAAAATGATTTGCTTTAATAAAAATTTGTTGAAATATTTTAAATTTGCAGCATGAAAAAACTAATACTATTTTTTGCAGCCATTTTTACACTCGCTGCTTGTTCTAATGACTTTGAATTAACAGAAGACTGGAAAGATATTACGGTAGTTTATGGTTTGTTAAACCAAGGGGATAGCGTTCAATATATTCGTATCGAAAAAGCTTTCCTTGACCCAACGACAAGTGCAATTACGATTGCTCAAATTGCAGATTCACTTTATTACGAGAATATTGAAGTTGAACTACGAGAATTTCGTCCGAACGGTGGCGGCGGAAGTGTCTATCAGTTACAGCGCGTAAATGCGGAAGATGAAGGTTTTACCCGTGAAGATGGTGTATTTGCCACTTCGCCAAATTATCTTTATAAACTGAATCAAGCGGTTAATGAAGAATACACTTACAGCTTAGTAATCACGAAAGCAGATGGTAGTGAAGTCACTGCGGAAACTCGCATTTGCGAGGATTTTGAGTTAACTTCTCCTGCTGAATTTATTACTTCTTTACGTTTTGAAGCCGGTCAAGAAACAACTTTTAGATGGAATTCAAAAACGAATACGAAGTTCTACAATTTCAAAATATTATTTAATTATAGAGAAGCTCCAAATGCTTCAAGTCCTTTCGTCAATAAAACTTTGGTTTGGGAAATAGAGGAAATTTCAAAACCTAATACAACTAGTTTAGTTCGTGTTTCAACAATGGGTGAAAGTTTTTATCAGTTTGTTGCTGCGGAATTAGAGCCAGGTTATATTCGTCAGTTCGAAAGTATTAATTTAGAAATTGGTGCCGGTGCAAAAGACTTATTGAATTATTTAGAAATTGGACAAATCAACTCAGGAATCACCGGATCAGATGTTATTCCAACTTATTCTAATATTTCTGATGGCGGCTTCGGACTTTTTTCTTCAAGATATTACAAAAAGATACCTACTGATTATGATTTGAATGGACCAACTTTGGATTCTTTAAAATTAGGTTATAGAACGAATGACTTAGGATTTTAATTCGTTCCAAGTTTTTCGCCCTAAAGTTAGTTTAACAAAAATGAGGAACGAACAATTGGTTCATTCCTCATTTTTTATTTCCACTTCCCTTATCGTCAATTAATCAATAACCTCAAACGCTACAAAATCAGTACAATCAGAATGTCCACCAATCCATAATTTAAAATCACCAGCTTCTACCGTAAAATTTTTGTCCGCATCAAAAAACTTCAATTCTTCAGGTGAGATTTCAAAACGAACAGTTTTCGTTTCCCCAGCTTTCAAGCTAATTTTTTGGAAACCTTTCAATTCTCTAACAGGTCGGGTAACACTTCCAAATAAATCTTGAATATATAATTGGACAACTTCTTTACCGTCATATTTTCCAGTATTTTTCACTTCAATTTCAGCTATAACTGTTTCGCTTGCGGTCATTTTAGCATTACTAATATTCAAATTTTTATATTCAAAATTAGTATATGACAAACCAAAGCCAAACGGGAAAAGTGGCATATATCCCTCATCCAAATAATGCGATCTATTCCCTAAAGACGTTTGCCATGCTCCCACTGGAATTTTATACATTTCTGTCCAATTATCCTCATCCGCAGGTCGTCCAGTATTCTTATGTGAATGATACATCGGAATTTGACCAACTGCCGTCGGAAAGGTAACTGGCAATTTTCCAGAAGGGTTTGCTTTTCCGATTGCAACTTCCACAATCGCAGGTCCAGCCATCGTTCCGCCATGCCAAGCATATAAAACAGCATCCACTTTTGGCAATAAATTCGTTAAAATCAACGGACGACCAGCCATGACAACTAAGACGATTTTCTTTCCTGTTTTTGTTAATTCCTCTAATAACTCTTCTTGAACACCAGGCAAATTCAAATGTGCTCGACTGTGTGCTTCACCCGAAAGAATCGCTTCTTCCCCAACGAAATAAAAGATAATATCTGATTTTTCAGCCGCTTCGATAGCTGCTTTGAAACCAGTTTTCTCTTTTGTCCTACTAATTTTCAAACCGACTGCATAATTCACTTTCGTATCCTCTCCGAGCATTTTTTGAAATGCTTTTAATGGTGTTTGCGAATCTGCTTTTTTACCGTCAAAAGACCAAGTTCCTAATTGTTCGTGCGGAGCATCTGCCAAAGGGCCGATTACAGCGATTGATTTTATTTTATCTGAAATTGGTAAAACCGAATTTTCATTTTTCAATAAAACAATACTTTCAATTGCCGCTTGTTTAGCCGCCTCCAAATGCGACGCAGACAAAACACTTATTACATTTTTCGATACTGGATAAGGATTTTCGAATAAACCTAAACGAACCTTCATCCATAAAATACGGCGAACAGCAGCATCAATTTGGCTCATTTTCACCTTATCTTCTTTTAACAACATTTCTAAATGGTCATTATAAGCAGTACTTGTCATTTCCATATCAACGCCAGCTCTCATCGCCTTGAACGCTGCCTCTTTTTCATTTTTGCAATAGCCATGCGGAATCATTTCTATGATAGATGCCCAATCACTAACGACCATTCCGTCATATTTCCATTCGCCTTTCAATACTTCTCTCAATAAAAACTGATTACCAGAAGCAGGAATATCATCGACCTCATTAAATGAAGTCATAAAACTCATCGCACCAGCATCTACTGCTGCTTTGAACGGACGCAAATAAACTTCTCGTAATTGTCTCTCCCCAACGGTTGCGGTGTTATAATCTCTTCCGCCTTCTGCCATTCCGTAAGCTGCAAAATGTTTCGCACAAGCGGCAATATTTCCATCTTCATAATTGCCGTTTCCTTGAAAACCTTTAATCATCGCAACACCCATTTCACTGGTCAAAAATGCATCTTCACCAGGTGATTCTGCAATTCTTCCCCAACGAGGATCTCTTGCGACATCAATCATTGGGGCAAATGTCCAATTTATACCAATGGCTGCCGCTTCCTTTGCAGCAATTCTTGCTCCTTCTTCAACGATTTCCGTATTCCAACTTGCACTTTGTCCCAAAGGAATCGGAAATATCGTACGATAGCCATGAATCACATCTCGACCGATTAATAATGGAATACCTAGACGACTTTTTTCCATCGCAACTTTTTGATATTTCGCTACGATTTCAGGGTTGACCTCATTCAGAACAGAACCAACTTTCCCCGCTTCAATTAATTTTGGTAAATCATCTCTACTAATGCCACCATCTAACTGTTGCAATTGTCCTAATTTTTCGGAAAGCGTCATCAAGGCTAATATTGAATCTGCTTTATTCCATTCTTGATTAGCTACGTTTGCAACTACTTTTACTTCCGTTTCTGTAACGCTCGTATTCACTACTTTTTTGGTACAACTCCAAATCGTCAAAGTAATCAAGACTGCGGCAATCCATTTTAAATTTTGGTAATTCATTTTTTTGTATTTGTAAATTATTATTTGGTTGAAATTTTCAATAATTGATTCTCTAATATTTAGAAGCAAGACTTATTATCTATACAGGTTCATACTGCAACCTCTTAAGCTTTTTTTAATCTTATAATTTTTTTCTGAAAATTGGAATTTATAAATCCAATGTATGCTCGAATGTGCTGCTGAACTATTTTGTAAATCTAATGTGAAGTATGGTTTTCCAATAAGAAAGGCACTCGACAAACACCATACAAGAGCTATTTTTGATGGTTTCAGGAAGTAATACAGACCTTGTTGTCTGCAAAGTGAGAAAAAATTAATAAAAAGGTAAATTTTATGATTTATAATACGAAGGATACAAACCAGAAAAACGATATTACTTTTCGCCAAACTGTTGAATATATTCATTCAATTTTTGGGATTTATCCAATGCCATTTTCTTTTTCAATCGATATTTTGCTTGTTCAATAGCACTTAATGTAGTATTCAAAATCGAAGTAATTTCTCGATTATTTAATTTCATTTTGATAAAACAACAAAGCCGATGGTCATTCTGAGTAAGATTCGGATACTTCGTTTCTATTTGTTTAATAAAGTCTTGAAACGTTTGATTAAAAATGAGTTGAAATTGTTCCCAATAATCTTCTTGATGCAATTCATTATTTATAATATTGACAATCGAACGAAGTGGTTTTGCTGCACTTTCGTCTGATTCAGATTTAATTTTTTTAATGCGACCTTTCAGGACGGTCAAAAATTCATTTTTGTGAGCAACTTGTAAAATGGAAGCATTTAATTCTGCTTTTTTATTGATAACTTCTTCTTCAAGATTATCATTTTTTAATTGTAAAATTTCTTGCTCTCGCTCCAAAGCCTGTAAGTCGTAAATCTCTTTTTGGCGATTTAGTGAAAATCGATTTACTACCGAAATAATTAAAATCACACTGATAATTAATAAAATAATAAACCAAGTTGTTTCCCAAAATGGTGGCTTTACGATAAGATCAATCATCCGAATCTTATCATTCCATAAACCACTACTATTGGCTGCTTTTATTTTGAGTTGGTATTTTCCACCATCCAAGCTTGAATAAAAAATACTTCGCTGATTGGCTTCAACGTAATTCCATTCTTCATCAAAACCCTCTAATTTATATGCATATTTATTTCGATTTGGATCCGTAAATTCCGTTGAACTAAACTCAAAGACAATTCCTTTATCTTGATAAGATAATCGGATTTCGACTTCTTTTTCGTTTAGGCTTTTATTAAGAATAGTTCGCCCATTATGTTTACCAATTTTCACAGATTGATTAGCAATTTTCAAATTCGTAAAAATAGGATTCGCCTTATTTTTATTGCGTTTTAATTGTTCCGGAACGATTATAGAAAAACCACTAACCCCACCAAAAACGATCCGTCCATCACTTAGTTTTTGTGCCGCATTGGGATTATAAATATTATTACCGATTGCTGACTCTACACCGAATTCTATAATAGAATTACCGGTAGGATTCAAGCGATAAATACCCGTTGAAGTCGATAACCAGATAAAACCTTCTTCGTCTTGTTCTATGCTATTTATAGTTCCAGTTGAGAATTTATAATTGAAAGTAACGTTCGTAATTTTTTGCATTTTGGGATTAAACTTATCTAAACCAGTAGCTGTGATTATCCAAATATTACCTGATTTATCCTCAAAAAGAGCTTTTGAGTTATTACTACGAATTGTATTTTTTTGATCATAATCATACTGAAATTGTTTGATTTTTCTTGTCTTAATTTCTAATCGATTTAAACCTTTACTTTCGGTTGCAATCCATAAATATTGATTTTTTTTATCCAAAAGCAAATCAATAATTTTAACACCAGAAAGTGTATGCTTACCATTTCCTGTTTTAAGATGTTGAAAAGAGGTTTCTCCTTTCGGCAAATAATCAATTCCACCGCCTAATGTTCCAATCCATAAACCGCCATTATTATCCATTTCTAAGTCCCAAACATTATTATGAATCAGGCTAGCCGGATTATTTTCATCATGCAACAGTTGTTTAGTTTCACCTTTCTTGAAATCAAAATAATTCAAACCGTTTGCGAATGAACCATACCAAAACCCTTCATTTCCATTCATTTGAATACACGTAATGACATCCTTAAATTGACCTTTACGCAATAATTTTGATGCATTCCTCAAAGTAAGTACTTCGGCATTTCCATCAAAATAAAAAATACCACCGCCATCCGTGCCTAACCAAACTCGATTATTTTCATCTTCTTCGACTGTTAAAACAGAACGTAAACCTTGCCTTTTTTCCACATCATATTGACGTTTCGTATAAAAAGGTGGTTGAATTCCCTTCAAGATATTAATTCCGCCATTAAATGTTCCTATCCATAGATTGTCCGATTTATCAAAATGTAAAGCATACAAAGCATCGGTATTTAAAGCATCCGTCCGCATTGCATCGTATTTAAAATGTTGAAATTCCTCGGTGAGTGGATTGAATTTATTTAGCCCTCCGCCATCTGTTCCTAACCAAAATTGCTCTTTTTTATCTAATTGAATGGCGGTAACGATGTTATTACTAATGCTATTTTTTGAAGCATTTACTCGAAAAACTTTCCAGCTTTTATTTTTAATATCAAAAGCGTAAAGTCCATTTCCTTCCGTTCCAATCCAAAGTGTTTCCGTTTTATCCAAGTAGAGCGTTTTGCCAAAACTATTCATATTTTCGGCATCTGTACTTTGAATTTGTTGAATGGTTTTACTTTTTGCACTGAAAAAATTCAATCCTTTTCCTGCTGTTGCGATATAAATATTACCATTCCTATCTTCCTCAAAATCAAATACGAAATCATTACTTAATTCCCCTTTTTTATCCGCATTCTTACACGAACAAAAATGAAAAATAACTTGCCGTTTTTCGTTTAAAACAATCGTTCCTTCATTATACGTACCAAGCCAAAGCCAATTTCGACTATCCTCGAAAATAGACTTTACAGTAATTGTCGTCCAATCAATAATCGAATTATTATCAAACGGAAAGCGACTAAAAATGTCATTTTTGGAATCATAAGCCACCAGACCACCATCTTTTAAACCTATCCAAATTATATTTTTATAATCTATAAGAAGAGAAAAAATAGTCGGATTAATCGTGTTTTCATTATT
>CAWVWD010000106.1:0-9664 GCA_963933585.1 uncultured Saprospiraceae bacterium | reverse complement strand
CTCTACTTTTGATCTGGTGTTTTATTGAACAGAAGAATGAAACAATAAACCGAAGGTGACAACAATCAAACAATGAAATTTTAAAATTTCGCATCTATCCGAACACCAATATTTCTTGGAGCTTCCAGTAATCCTGGACGCAACATATATTCTGTATTAAAAAGGTTATTCCCGATAACTCCGACTCGAAAATTCTCATTAAGTTGATAACCAACTCTAATATTTGTGATTAAAGCACCATTTTGATTTTCTTCTCGATATTGGCGAACGCCACTAATCACTAAGTTAAAAACATTATCAATCGCTTCCATGTAACTGGTGTACAACATAGCTACACCAATTGAAAATCCTTTGTACGTCGATTCTACATCAACTTTTGCAGTGTGACGAAAACGGTATTTTAAAACATTATAATCGGCAGATGAGCCGAGAGAGTCAGCTGTTGTAAATTCTTTAAAAACTGGGTTGGTATAAGTATACCCAGCTAAAACGCCAGTTTTGAATTCCCCAATTTTACCTTCTCCAGCTACGCTTACCTCAAAGCCACTAATTCGAGTATTACCCACATTTCGGGATTGAAAACCAATAACTTGTGCATTGACAAAACTAAATTCCATCATATTATTGTATTCCATCAAAAAGGCAGCCGCATCAAAAAATCCATTCCAATTAGAAATTCTAAAACCTTGCTTTATGCCAATTTCTGTACTCCAACCAGTTTCAGAAGTTAGATTTGGATTTTGTAGAATCGGAATAGAACCTAAACCAGAGCCGATTTGTGTAGAAATAAACTTCTCTGCAACCGTCGGAAAACGATAACCTTGCCCGAAAGAAGCTCGGATATATGTGAATTCTGCGGCTTGATAATTCGCTCCAAAACGAAAAACAGGCCTTGCTTCTCTTTTGTTAGCGGTCAAAATCGTATCACCAACATCGGTAATTAGCGTTGGATTAGCAATCGTATTTATTTCATAACGGCCTCCGAATGAAAGATTTAATTTATCAAATAACTTCTTATCTGCTTGAACATAAACTGCGAGATTGGAAGTCGTATAAGCGGTATCACCATAAAGTTCTCCTTCTGCAGTGGATCGCATTCCAACGATTCCTGACGTTAAAACCAAATTATTATCGAACTTTCGTTGGAACTGATATTCTCCATAAAGTAGGTCTGAATAAACAGCATTGCCATTTGAATTGTTATTATTCACTGAATACCAACGTCCTAAAAATTTATGCCGATTATCGTATTTATCAAAGTAAGTTACAAATGGATCAACTGAAAAGCGAGTGATTTCACTCGAAAAAGAAGAACCATCTGACGGCAGATAAGCACCAGTCGAATCATTTGACCAAAAGAACATATTGCCACTTTCTCCAGTCGTCAGTGTTCCATGAACGCCAACCGTTAATCTATCTGTGATTCTATATCGCAAGCTGGTATTAAATCTTAAATACTCTACAGAGATTGCTCGATTCGCTCCTTTTTCTTTTAAATAACTGCCACCCAAAACGACATCTAACTTACCAAACTTCTGACGGTGGGCAACTGAAATGCCGGCATCATAACGTAAAGTATCTCCCCACCATTTTTTTTGTAAATCTTTCGGTGCTAAGTATTGTGTACCAAAGGTTGAAACCTTCGTGACTGGTTCCGCTTTGGCATAAGCTGTTCGGATATTGATAATTCCATTCATCGCCGAAGAACCATATAATGCAGAAGCGGCACCTTTGACGATTTCTATTTGTTCGATATTTTCTAATGAAATATCATTCCAATTTGGAAAACCTGCGTCTGCTTGTAACGCTGGAACATCATTGATTAATAATAAAACTCGACTTCCTGCTCCGTAAGAATAACCGGAACCGCTACGAATATTTGGTTGTCCGTCGATGATATTTACACCTGGAACTTTTTCTAAAGCGACGTCAATTGTCGGAGCATTAGAATTAGCGATAAGTTCTGGTTTTAGTATTTCGAGTGAAACGGTTACTTCTCCTAATGGCTTTTCATATTTTCCACTGGTAACGGTTGCTGTATTTAGTAGTGTCGCTTGTTCTGCGAGCTCAATATCTAGCTGTAGAATCTCGTCTGCTTTTAGGGATATTTTTCGAATGATTTCTTGATAACCAATATAAGAGAATTTTAAGGTATAATCTCCTGGAGTTAATTTTAAAGTATAATTTCCTTCCAAGTCCGTTGTTGTACCAGTTTGAGTTTCTTTTACAGTTACGGTGACGGCTGTCATGGATTCATCCTCATCGGATATTTTTCCTTGGACGGTTGCTCGTTGTGCGAAAGTACTTATAGAAAATAGAATGAACGAAAAGGTAAAGAGTAATTGCTTGACATAAATAATATTTCGATTCTCCGTCATTTTACATTTCATCTGTTATAAATTTTTGGTTGTTATTTAGAATAATACGCCTAATCTAATGTACGAAGTTTAATGGATATTTTGCTGTTTAGTTGTGTCATATAGTATGTGAGAATAAAGCGAATTATTCTCGAAAATATAATTAGTGTTCAGATT
The DNA here is from genome assembly GCA_963933585.1 of uncultured Saprospiraceae bacterium. GTDB lineage: Bacteria > Bacteroidota > Bacteroidia > Chitinophagales > Saprospiraceae > CAWVWD01. The sequence goes on along the minus strand of CAWVWD010000106.1, from coordinate 7,130 downwards.
GGATTTAATTCCCAAAATGAATCCAAATTTGATATTTTTTTTATATTTTAAAAATTGATTTAATTAAAATTTATATATTGTAATAGCTTGAAAATTAGTGTTTTAGATATTTAAAAGACATTAATTTTTTAGAGCTATTTTTTAACACTAAAGTCGTTGGCATTTTTTATGTCTTTATTATGTCAAAACAAGTAAACATTTAATTAACGACAAAAATTTATTTTCTCTTTCATTTAACATAAAATCATAAATGGTAAATGGTTCATTATCTTATAATTCATAGTAGGTAAAAGCTGATTAAGACAATAAACTAGAAATTATTTAGATGACATGGAAAAGGAATTTTAGTAAAATTTTTATAAACATGAAATTAGATATTTTTATTTTTGGGATGGCATTTTTGACAACTAATTTATTTGCACAAGATTGTACGTTAGGAGACTGTCAAAATGGATACGGTATTAAGATTTTTGGTGCTCATGTTAAATATTTAGGAGAATTCAAAAACAGAAAGCAGAATGGTCAAGGTGTTTATTTTTACGGAGAAGATATTAAATATGTTGGCTCTTGGGAAAATAATGCTCGACACGGTGAAGGTAGAATGTACATCAACGGAAACATGACGCAATCAGGAATTTGGGATAATAACAAATTGATTCAGAAACAAGGAAACACTGGTTGTATTAGTGGTAACTGTGAAGATGGTGGTGGTGTATATTTATATGAAGATGGACGTAAACTATACGGTGAATTTCGAAATGATAAAGCAAAAGATAAAGTGATTTGTTATTATCCAAACGGGAATAAATATATCGGAAATTGGGAAAAAAATAAAAGAGAGGGCTTTGGTCTTTTTTATAATAATGGAAAGGAGGAATCGGGAGTTTGGTATAATGATATATTTCTTGGCATTACGGTAACGAGATCTCAGGAAGGTTGTGTTTTAGGAAATTGCTTGAATGGTGAAGGGATTTTTGTTTATAGTGATGATACTCGATACAATGGGAAATTCAAAGATGGATTAGCAAGTGGATTTGGTGTTTGTTATTATACAGATGGGGATATTTATATTGGACAATGGAGTGACCATAATTTTCATGGCGAAGGGACTTTATACTTTCATGATGGTTCATTATTAGAAGGTCTCTGGAAAAATGGAGCTCTTCACGATAACGTGATAGAACAATCAGCCGAGGTATATTATGATTATCATTCTGAACAGGAACCTGTTCAGGAACAGGAAAAAGGGAAACTTTGGGTGGTTCTGGTTGGGGTAGGGCGTTATCCTAACATGCCGGATTTGAAATACACAGACGGTGACGCTTATGAATTGTATTCCTTTTTCAAAAGTCCGATTGGAGGAGCTTTACCGGATAATCAAATTATTATCCTTGTAGATGAAGAAGCGACAAGAAGGCAGGTTCTTGATAAGTTGACTGACTTCGCAAATAAAGCAGGAAAAAATGATATGTTGATATTTTTCTTTTCTGGACACGGAATCAGTGGTTCTTTTTTGCCTCATGATTATGATAAAGAAAACGTTGTATTGAAACATGATGAAATATTAAATATTTTGGAAAAGAGTGAAGCAAGATCTAAAGTCGTTATTGCTGATGCTTGTCATTCTGGTAGTTTTATGGAAGGAGGTCAAAGCCATGAAGAATTTTTGGACGACTACTATGGTGGTTTTAGTGATAGCGAAGATAGAATTTTGTTGTTGCTATCTTCTACCGCAGGGGAAAGTTCTGTTGAAAGTAACGGACTTCGTCAAGGCGTTTTTAGTCACTTTTTGATTAGTGGATTGAAAGGTGATGCGGACTCGAATAGGGATACAAATATTACCATTGAAGAGATATATGATTATGTCTATATGAATGTTAGGCAGTTTACGCGTAATCATCAAACGCCAGTTATCCGTGGAAATTTTGATAAGAAGAGGGCATTTGGAATTCCATCTAGAGATTAAATATTTAATTAGGGGTGAGGAATATGAAATAAAAAAGTCTGTTTTGATGAAAATCAAAACAGACTTTTTTATTTCATACGTTTACTGAAAAATGAACTGCACCGTTTTCAGTATATAAAATAGTAGATAATTAGATTTTTTAGGTGTGGTGTCGATTGTGTGGAACACTTGATAAAAAAGGTTGCTTTATGCTGAGGCGTCAGGGCTACGCCTTTTTTGAAAAGTATTAGCACATTTACACGACCGTTAGCGGTAGGGCGATACCTTTATTTAATTCATAAAGAAGCATCGATTCGTTTTTGGTGCGTTTGTTCATTCAACACATCACCGAATGGATTTTTAGGAATTCCTTAATTATTCTTCCGCTTCCGCCAAAACATAAATCCAATTCCTAAAATCAATAAAATCGTAAGTCCTCCATAAGTCATTAGTTGTTGTTGTCGTTTTCTCTGTGTGTCAAGATGCGTAACATAAGAGGGGTTTGGAGCATTTGGCGTGCCTAAACCCATCATAATATCCCAGTGTGATAAAACGCTATTATCAGAATTTGGTAATTTCAAACTTAGGGTGAAAGCATTATCCATCTCACTTAAATCATATAGAACACTGTCAATTCCTGCGTTATCAACTGAATATAATTCTAAGATTTCTCTTGATTTATTTAGACCAAAGGCGAAATCACCGATAAGTTTCGTTTCGTCGGGAAAAACCTTTTTGAAAGCCGTTGTACTTTGACAAAGAATGACATAATCGTTTGGAGCAATTTTTCCGGAAGGAATGATAAAGTCATGTTTAGAATCTCTCAAAATCCAATCCGTCAAATCTACTGTTTCGTTCGAAATATTATATAATTCTACCCAATCACCCGTTCGTTCATTATTTGCAGAAATTTCATTAATGACAATTTTTCCAACTAAATCAGTAGTCGCTGGAATGAAAACTGCTTTTAATTTGTAAGCATTTTTCTTTAATGATAAGGTCAAACTGCGTTCTTTCAGTACGGAACCCGCACCTTCCCAATGAGAAAATTGAAAACCTCGTTTTGGAATCGCTTGAATTGTAATTGGTTGATTATTGAAGTATTGACCTGAAAACAGTGATTTTTTGAAATCAATATTATTATTCAAATTAAGATAACCTCCATTACCTATGGTCACTTCTACCGAAATCAAATCTCCAACTATAAACATTTCATCAATAAAATTTCGCATATAATCGGGTCGCTGACGAGCAAATTCTCTCATTCGCTCCAAGTGTTTCAACCAGTTTCTATAATCTAAATCCCATTTTTTGGTATGTCGTTTAATCTCAGGTTTCAAAACGTCCCTTGTGTGATTGACTGCTGAAATGACATGCTCTGTTTCAAAAATCGTATTTAGGTAATCTGAGAATTTTAGTATGAATTTATTTTTGAAATCTTCATTTTTTAATAATTGACGCAACATGAATGTACTCCAAGGTGGATTTGGCCAACTTGGACCTTTTGGTTCGGTATGAAAAGCCAAACTATTATTTTTAAATGAGGCTTCCTCTTGTAATCCAAATCCCCAATCAGTATCATATAAAATCCAACGCCAACGACCACTTTGAGTTTGAGGCCGCCAGAATTTGATATTCCCGCCACCATCTTGATTATCAATAAAAATCTGAACAATTTGATAAATCATAAAATTGTCCACATCCATTTGTGTCTTTACATAATCGTAATTATCCTCAACTGACAAATCATTATTTGCCATGAAATTTTGTAGTTTAGTATAATGTGCGACACTTCCGACTTTGACGTTACGTTCGTGTTCTATCAAGTCCAAGTTATCTTTATCTACACCAAATTCATATTCTAAATAATGGCGATTTATTTTTTCTCGAATGTTATAAATTCCCCAATACATACCATTAATAAAGACTAAAGAAGGGCGATATGCTTGTTTGGAAACATCAACATCGTTTAATAAACCGGTAATTACAGCATCTCGACTATGCGTTTTTCCCCAATCACTTCCAGCATTTCTAAGTACTAAGTGTTTAAACGTATTTTGTTTTTTATTGGGAAAAATTTGGTGTCGAATTCTTGTTTCGCCATAAGCTTCTCTACAGGCAATTGCTAAAGACTTTTGTGGAAAAACTCGACTCATTCCACCAAATAATTTCACACCTGCTCGACTATCAAATACTTCTGAACCATCGCTTTCAAAGATTTCTATATTTGCACCGACTTCATTTCTTGACCAAAAATTAGCATTTAAAAATGGATATTCGGTTTCAGCACTTGGCCCAGGATTAAACCAGCCAGTCGTTTTATCAAAAAGGATTTCAGGAGCAATTGCGATGGAAATAATTGGAAATTTCGTCTTCTCATTAATCAAATAAGTATTCGTGTAAATACGACCTCGCCGACCTCGTGAATATACAATTGCACGAATGACAGTTGTTTTACTAATTTTTATTGCTTTTCTATAACCTGTAGATTCGGATGTTGGGCGAGTACCATCAGTCGTATAATATACTTTGTTACCTAATTCGGAAGTAAGTTTTACCTCAATAGATTCGGTATATTTCCCTGCGATTTTTGAAAAAGATAGACTTAGCTTATCTTGCCCAAAAATATTGGTGGAAACTAATATTAGTATAGAAAGAATAGTTAGAGGCTTCATTTCGTCTTTTGAACCTTTTTATTATTGATTAATTAATTAGAGCCAAAAATTTGTGCAAGTTAATAATTTTGTAATAAAAAGATTTATCGTTGATTCATATAAATTCAATTTATACAATTATTCGATAAACGTTTTGCTAAAATATTTATTAATTATTGCATCAGGAGCGGGGATAAAATAACTTTATATCTATTGCTGTTTCTCTTTCTCTTACTTTTACTTCAAATTTGGTTGCCTGTTCACCGGTGGCAGTAAATGGGTTTTGTCCCAATAAACAGCCATCTTTGGAGTAAGAACGAAGCGAAAAAATAATTCGATAAGGAAATATAAGCTTATTTAGTTCTTATTCCTCAATGGATTTTATGCAATTTAATGGAAAATATATTTAAACCTCTTTTATACTAAATAAATGAAAAAGTACGCTTCAAAATTATTATTATTCGGCGAATATACGATTATCAAAGGAGGTTCAGCTTTAGCTTTTCCACTATCGAATTATTGTGGAAATTGGGATTTTTCGGATGACGTCGATAACGCAAATTTATTGGAATGGAAAAAATATATTGAAGGGGAACAATCTCATAATTCGAGCGTTTTTGGAATTGATACAGAAAGGTTTGAAGTAGATTTAAAAAAAGGTTTGTTCTTTAATTCTGATATTCCGATGGGTTATGGCGTTGGAAGTTCGGGAGCATTATGTGCGGCATTGTATGATGAATATGCGGTGAAAATATCAAAATTATCACCGGCTAGCGAAAATGTTTTTCAATTAAAAATGATATTTCAAATGCTTGAAAATTTCTTTCATGGTTCAAGTTCAGGCGTTGATCCTCTGATTTGTTATTTGAATCAACCATTACTATTAAAAGGAAAAAGGGAAGCGGAATTAATAAAACTAAAATCACCGATAAACAATCAAAGTGCAATTTTTTTATTGGATACCAGACGATCTCGACAAACGGAACCGTTAGTAAATTTCTTTTTAGAAAAGTTGAAAAATGAAAATTTCAGTACCTCATTTGAAATGGAATGGTGTGTATATAATGAAGCTATAATCGAAGCGTTTTTAAATCAAAACCATATTGACTTTTTTGAAAATATTCATCTGCTTTCGCAATTTCAGTATAACCATCTTTCTCGAATGATTCCAGATGACTTTGTAGAAATTTGGAAAAATGGTTTAGAAAGTCAGCTTTATACAATAAAACTTTGTGGAGCTGGCGGTGGCGGATTTTTGTTGGGATTTACGGAAGATTGGGAAGCGACTAAGAAAGTACTGCGAGTTTCGGGTTTTGAATTGATACGAGTTCGGACGCTCTAATCCTATTTATCTTGCAGATTTCCTTAATTCCATAGTTTTTTTTTCGTTTTAACGTGAATTTTAAGCGTGATTAAAACATAGATTGAATAGATTTAGAGAAATCAGCCGACTTTCATTCGTGAAACAAAAAAAGACTTTGCATTAATGCAAAGTCTTTTTTTGAAAAAAAATCAGTGTTATCAGTGTTATCAGTGTTATCAGTGTTAGAAACTCATGTTAAAGCGATAAAATTTCCAACTCTAAACCTCAATCACTTGTCTTTCCATCCCCGTTTGCTATAACCTCGTATAAATAAGGGAATCCAACCGATGATTGGTAAAAAGTAGAAGAATGAAAACGCATGACGTAAAAGAATAAGTAGGAAACCGAAGAATCCAAAATCCATATTTACAGGTGTTTTATCTTCTTTAAATCTTTTAAATTGTCGCTCGTGTTCCGAAAACAGAAATGACCAGAAAGGTGGAGAAAAAAACCAAAACCTACCGATGTTTTTTAGTTGAGCCTTGAATAATTCACCCCATTTATAAGGTGATTGTCCATGTTTGGCGACAGCTTCTGTGAGTTGCGATTGCATTTCAATACGTACTTTTTCAGTAATTACACGGAGTTCTTCCGGTGTCAAATCTTCGAAATCTTTATCCGTCATTTCGTAAGGTTTGATGCGTTTACCCCGAACATAAGTCAAATTTGCTGGAAGCGCAAAGTAAAAAGCCCACGGTTGAAAAACTACCAGAATGGTAAGTAATCCGATTGGTAAGTTAGGAATACCAATTTTTTGGACAATTTTATCCACAATTTTTGAACGGTAACTGTACGGATTTATATATTCAGCATTTACAGTTGCAACAGGAATCACATCCGTTTTATGTTTTAGACTCATCCGAATAAAAGAGGATGAAAATCGCTGTAATTGATACCGCTTATCAAAACCTTTTCCGATTCCTGGAACACCTTCTGGATAAATCAATAAATCAGCCTCATTGAAATACATTAAAGTCTCAAAATTCAAGGAAGTCGCATCTATTCCGCCGGCACGTTTCCACATAAAAGGAATCATGTAGGGATTCATCAAGTAGGTTTCTGAAAGCATCGGAGCCGTCAATGGCCGAATAGAACTTCGACCATCTTTTTTAGTGATATGATATAACCCTGCACCAAATATCATCGCATCCCAGGGAAAGGCCATGCC
>CAWVWD010000105.1:0-9682 GCA_963933585.1 uncultured Saprospiraceae bacterium | reverse complement strand
TACATTTAAAGATAATGAAGTCAACCTAAATGCACTTCAATTGAATTTCGATGGTTACATATTAATGCCTACGGATGACATCGAAATGGATCTAAAATTTGATTCTCCTCAAACGGATTTTAAAGCGATTTTATCTATGATTCCTGCAGCTTACACAAGCGACTTTTCGAGTGTAAAAGCAAGTGGGAAAATGGGATTGGACGGAACAGTAAAAGGTATTTATAATTCTTCGAAAATGCCTGCTTTAGATATCAACCTTTCCGTCGCAAACGGAAGTTTTCAATATCCTGATCTGCCATTAGGAATGACAAATATTAACGTAAGTTCGAATGTAAAAAGTCCGAATGCGAACTTTGATAATATGGTCGTGAGTATTTCTAAATTTCATGTTGAATTGGATAAAAATCCTTTTGATGCGAAATTATTATTGAAAACACCAATGTCCGACCCAAATATTGAAATGACAATTAAAGGCGAAATTGATTTGTCAAAATTGGCGAAAGCCTTTCCGATGGAAGGTGTCAACACATTAAGCGGAATCATTAACGCAGATATTGCAAGTAAAATGAAGATGTCAGACGTCACGAATGAAAATTACGAAGCGGTTGATATGCGTGGAAATATGACGATTACGGCGATGAATTACGAAGCGGACGGAATGCCATCGATTGTAATTAATGACTTGAAAACAGCATTTACACCACAAAATATTCAATTGTCTAATTTCGATGCGAAATTGGGGAAATCAGATTTACAAATGAATGGTTTTATTGAAAACCCATTGACGTATTTTTCGGGAGAAAAAACGATGAATGGTAATTTGATGATTCGTTCAAAACTGTTCGATGTCAATGAATGGATGACGGACAGCGAACCGTCAAAAGTTCAAAATCCTGATTCAGATGCCACTTCAGCAGAAACAACGGAAACTGAAATTTTTGATAAATTTGCTTTTGCGTTGGATGCAGAATTTGACCGATTAATTTATGATGCTTACGACATTAAAAATATGAAAGCAAAAGGAAGTTTTACCCCTCAATTATTTGATATTAATAATTTTCAAATGAATTTGGGACAAACTGATTTGCAAGTAAACGGACAAGTTGAAAATGCTTTTGGTTATGTTTTCGATGGCGAAACAGTGAAAGGAGATTTGAAATTGAAATCAAATAGATTGGACTTGAATGAAATCATGAATATGGGCGTTGAAGATTCAGGTGAAAGTGAAAGTTCAAATGAAACAGCAACTTCGAAAGCACCTGAAAGTGATGTATTTGGTCGTTTTGATTTCATGGTTGAAGCAGATGTAAAAGAGGTTAATTACGATGTTTATAATTTGAAGAACTTAGTTGCAAAAGGTCATTTTGGACATAATCAATTCGATATTTCTAACTTTAGTACCAAAATTGGCAAATCAGATATTGCGGGAAGTGCAAGAATTTTCAACGCTTTGAATTATGCGTTTAAATCAAATGAAACGGTTAGTGGCGATTTAGTTTTAAATTCTAATGTGATGGATTTGAACGAATTAATGGCGATGGGAACTGAACCAGAAAGTGAATCTACAACCGCTGAAAATACTGAATCTACAACGACTGCAACGACTGCAACTGAACCAGTATTAGTTCCGGCAGATATGAATTTCAATATTGAAGCAAATATGAATACGGTGATTTATGATCAAATTACTTTAGAAAAATTTGCAGGAGGATTGGTTTTGAAAGATTCAAAAATAAGCATGAAAGATATTCGTGCAAATACTTTGGGCGGTTCAATCGTTTTGAACGGTTTATATGATACACAAGATCCGAAGGCACCAAAATTCGAGTTTGGTTATGATATTAGCCAATTTAAATTCGATGAATCATTCAGACAATTGCGTAGTTTCAAATATATTTTACCAATTGTAGAATACATTCAAGGTCGATTTAATTCTACTTTGACGATTAACGGGATTTTAGGAAAAGATATGATGCCGAAATGGGAAACATTGAACGCAAAGGGTTTATTAGAAACGGTTCAAGCCGCAATAAAAGGAAATCCAACGTTGGATAAAATAGCGAAACAATTGGCCGTTGATGAGTTAAATCCGTTTAATATCTCAGATTCTAAAAATTACTTTGAGGTTAAAGATGGAAAATTTACAATTAAGCCATTTGACATTAAGTATAAAGATGTTTTATTCACAATCGGTGGCTCTCACGGAATTGCTCAAACGTTGGATTATACCATTAATGCCAAAGTTCCTCGTGAAATGTTGAATAAAAACATAGCAACCTCAGCTATAAATACGGGTTTGGATTTATTGGGTGGACAAGCTTCAAAATTAGGTATTGACTTGGCACAAGGTGATTATATCAATATCGATATTTTATTAACTGGCGCAATCAATGACCCAAAATATAAATTGAAATTAGTCGGTACGGAGGGAAAAGCGTCCGCATTGGAAGATGCTGCTAAGAAAAAATTAGAAGCCGAAAGAGAACGTTTGAAAAAGGAAGCAGAAGCAGAGTTAAAAAAGCAGAAAGATGCGCTTGAAAATAAGGCAAAAGATGAGGCCGAAAAACTCAAAAACGAAGCAGAGGCAAAAGCTAAAGCGGAAGCAAATCGATTGAAAAAAGAAGCAGAAGCTAAAGTACAAGCAGAAGCAGCACGCTTGAAAAAAGAAGCCGCAGAACGTATCAAAAAAGAATTGGGTGATAAAGCAAGTGAAGCTGCGAAAGCAAAAGCAGCACAATTACAAAAAGAGGTGGAAGCACGAATAGATGCGGAAACAAAGGCAAAACTGGAAGCGGAAAAGAAACGTATCCAAAAAGAGTTAGATAAACTAAATCCGTTCAAAAAGAAAAAAAAGGACGGAGGGAAATAATTATTAAGTTTTAAATATTGAGTATTAAATCTATCTTGCAGACTTTAATACTTAATATTTAATAATTCATATTTAAAGAAATGCTAGACAAAATTTCAGAAATGGCAGTAAATGCTGCCCCGATAGAATCTTCTATCAAATTTAACTTAGGCGGAGATATCGTACATTTGGACGGAACTGGTAGCAGTAATGTAGTAACCAGCGATGATAAAGATGCCGATTGTACAATCACTATGACAACCGAAGATTTTCAAGGAATGCTTTCTGGTGACTTGAATCCGATGATGGCTTTCATGAGTGGAAAAATAAAAATTGATGGTGACATGAGCGTTGCGATGAAATTACAATCTTTATTTGGATAGTTGTATTGATTAATTAGTCATTCGTTGATTAGTTAATTCATTCATATAGCAACTAAAGACCGTCATGTTGACCCACAAATATTCGGGACGACATGACGGTTTTTTATTTTTTTGAATTTACGCTTGATTCCAACTTTTAATTTTCAATCGCATCTTTCCAGATATCCACTAACCAATGTGCCTGTTCATGCAAGGGCGATTGTCTAATATATAAATTCAAATAATAACTCGCTACTGAAAGTACGTAAAAACGATAATTCGTATCAAAATCAAAATCCAAATTTTTGTTTAATTTTTTGACCAGATTACTATTTCTTAAGGTATCCATTTGCATTTTAATTTCGGCAAAAGGCAAACGTTTTACCAAAACACTTGATTGAAAAATAAAATGAAACGCATCGTATAAAAGTGGCAAACCCGGCTTTGATAATTCCCAATCGTAAATATGCAGACGTGTTTTCGTACAATACATATTCCAAGGTGTGAAGTCATAATGTGCCATTCCAACTACGATTTTTTGACTTTCGTCAATCTTATTCAACCACAATTTCAAGCTATCAATCAAACTTTTCACCGTTTCGACGGATAAATCATTTTGGGGTTTTGGATAAATAGATAATTCCTTTAAGTTATTTTTAATCAATTGAAATTCAGGTAATTCTGAAAGTATTTTTGTTTCAATCGTCTTATCATACCATTCTTCCAAAACATTCAGATGAACCTCTGTCAAGTCATTCAAAGTAGCAAAGGGTTCATTTGGTTGAACATTAGAAATAATCGCAACTTTTGGATTTTTTGAGGTGGTCACTTTTGGTAAAACTGCTTTTTGGAAATTGAATTTTTCTAATTTTCGTAAATTCTGTTTTTCTCGTTCGACTAATTTTTGAGATTTTTCGCCTAAAGGAACTTTAATAAAATTCGTCGTTTTCCGATTTCGATTTACTTCAATAATCGCTTTCCGATTTTCACCAACTGTTCCCGTGAAAATAGAATATGCCTCTCCCCTAGCCTCTTGTACTAAAGTTTCTACCTCATTTTGGTTTGTTGTAATTAATCGGAAATTTCCCGAATTTAATCTTGATTTTAAACCAAAACGAAATGTATTTTGAAATATCAAACGAATCAATTTTGATTTCAAACCTGACGCATTGTATAACGTCAAAAAAGAAGGATATTTTAATGTCTTCGGGTAAATCCAACGCATTGTTGCATTGGGATTATTAAAATATTGATACTCAAATATTTCACCTTTTGATAAATCATTATTGGCAAAATCGATACAATTATTAAATAATAAATTAGTCGTTTCCGTAAATTTAGATAGCAAAAGTAAATTAGCATCTTCTGCTAATTTTTGAATCGAATTGATGACCTTATAATTATGCCCTGAGTTTTCAACTAATTGATTTTCAGTATCATAAATAACGATATTTGAATGCTCGTTTACTAATAATTGGAATAAAACGGCAATATCTGAAGTATATATTTTTGGCATTTTTTAGGTGATTTGTAAATACGCAGGAATCTGCATATTTAATAATGGAATCATTTATTAATCAGAATGATTCTTAAAAAGGAATCATCTGTTACTAACTTAATTTTTCATTTTCTGCTTCAAAGCAATTTCCCAAAAATTCTGCTTTGTTTTTGAGGCTTGAACCGCATGAAATGTAAATGTCAGGAATACAAATTGATAAAACATAATTCCATAATTCGTTTCACCAAAAATACCGAATTCCGTAGCAGAGTTTATAAAAAGTGGAATAAGTTGAAAAATAGCCGTGTATTTTAGCCATTTATCTTTCTCAATTGTAATTGCGAAAAAAGTAGCCATTATCTGAAGAATCACGATAAACATTCCGACCAACCCAAGATTTATCAATACTTGCACAAAAGTATTATGCGTCATCGAAGCGGCATAAGCGTGAACGCTATCGAATTTATCACTGAAAGTACTCGGACTAATTCGCATAAAACCATAACCTAGAATCGGTCGATCAGGAAAAGATTTCTCCAATAAATCACTCCAAAACGGCAAACGTCCCGTCATGCTCATCACCTCTTCCACATTTCCTTGCTTGAAAACAATCGTATTCAGAACGACCGGCATCACCAAAACACCTCCAACCACAATCGCAACCTTGACAAGGTAATTATCCATTAATAAGACATAAATCCCCGAAACTATAATAAATGCACCAAGCGAAGAACGAGATTGAGTTAACAATAAAACGGCAACACAACCGACGACAACGACGTAATTATAAATCCTATTTTGCTTATTCAATAATTCAATATAACCCATCGCAGCACCCAGAACAGATAACATTCCCAGCTCATTTGGATTGATAATAAAACCACCTAATCGCTGCACTTCGCCGCCATGCGTTCCTCTGAAAAATAAATCCGGATTCACAAATAAGCCAATAATAAATGCTAAGCCAACCCACCAAATCGACCTCGCCAACATTCGACTATAAAGGGAACGTTTGATTTCATAAGCTGCCTCAAACATCATAAGAACTTGATAAAACAAAAACGAAAAAACCATCGTTTCTATCGTCATAGTCAATTGTAACATCGTAAAACCCTTACCTGTACTCCAAAAAATAGAAATAACTCCGAGCAGCAAATACATTATATACAGGCCCATTGGCAAAGCCATTTTATATCTAATCTTGAACGCTCCAAATCTATTTTTTAGGATAACATACAAACCAAGGGAAAATCCCGTCAAAATGATACGCAAACCAATTTTCAAGACCCTTGTAATTCCAATCGAACTTGGAAACAAAGTGAAATAGCTCGATATTCTTAACGCCAAAAATATAGTTAAAAGCGTTAAGAATCGTCGTCCCCATTTATCTAAAAGAATATGATTATTTGGCTGTTCGATTGTACTGATTGTTTGAGTAAAAGTAGGTGGTAGAAAATATTCTCACGGTGTGAACCTCTCTACCTTCTGCTTTCTACACGCTACGATAATCTATTTCTTCTTTTTTTTCTTTTTTGCATCCAATTTCAATTCCACCGTGTCACCTGTTTTAATTTCTTCATGTGGCACGATTTCTTGTTCCACTTTTTTCTGTTCTTCCTTTGTAATCACTTTTACTGACTCCACCTTCACCCCTTTAATATTTACACGGTCTTCGGTTTTCGCCTCTGGCTTCACGGTTTCATCTACATCTTCCATCTGCGATTTACTCATATCTTGCACCACATCCGAAGTCAAGCCAATTTTTTGCAATAAATCACCCATTCCCATATCATTCAACTTAGAAACCATTCCCATCAACATCTGCGGAGCAGTATTTGCAAACCTGTCAATCGGTCCATTTCCACCGCCGCCACCGCTTCCACCACCGCCATTTCCGAAGTCATAAATTTTTATACTATCAATATTACCAATCGGTTTCGCAATTTCACCAAAGACTTTAGCCAAACCTTCCTCCCCTAACAATGCTCTCAAAACCATCGGTAATTGCTCCACGATTAACAACATTTTTGCAGTCGGGTCTAATTCTTTATAAGCTTCCGCCAATAATCGTTTTCCATCCGCTTCCGCTTGAGCTTTCAATCGAATTGCTTCCGATTCCGCTCTTGCCAAATTCTCTACCTCACGAGCTTTCCGTCTTGCTGCTTGCTCACTACCTGCTGCTTCAAAAACCTTTCTCTTTTGCTCAAACTTCACCTTAATCAATTCCAACTCATCTTCCTTTTCTTGAAAAATGATTTTCTTATGCATCCACTCGATTTCACTTTTCACTTTTGCAATTTCACTTTCGATTTTTGCAATTTTACTTCGTTCATGCACTTGAATCAACTCAATCGCCTCCTTACCCTTACTCTGTTCCTCTTGAATCGTCTGACGTTCAACTGCTTCCCGAACCTTAATCTTATCTTTTGCCTGTTGTTCTACGACTTCACGTTCTGCGATAGATTTCGCAATATTCGCATTTTTCTTCTCTTCCTCTGCGGGAGCAACTCCAAGCGAATTCAGATAATTTACCTCATCACTCACTCGCTTAATCGTAAAATCCACGATAAGCATACCCATTCCTTCCAACGGATTTCCCGCTGAACGCTGAACTTCTTGACTAAACTGCGACCTATCTCGATACAACCCCTCGGGAGTCATCGTACTAATAATCGTACGGAAGTGACCTTCAAGCGTCTTATTTAATAACTCTTCAATAAATTTATTCGTCTTTTCATCATTCATATTTCCGAACTGCGTCGCAGCAGTTTCCAGAGCCGATTCTTCCGTTCCAATACGAATAATCGCAACCGCCTGAACATCCACTTTTACGCCATTCAAGCTCCGAATATCCCTAACCTCTAATTCGATTTTTCTATTCGACAAGTCCAAATATTCAACTTCCTCCAAAAGTGGAATGACCAAAGCCGCACCACCTTTCACAATTCGAAATCCTCGGACTCGAACATCTCCCGTCAAAGGATCTGTAATTTCATGCCGGCGACCAAAAATAATTGCTGCTTTATTCGGTGGTATTCTAACATAATATCGTGTTATGAAAAGATATACCCCATAAGCGATTACACCAAAAATGACGACAAATAATATAATGACAGCTATTGCTCCTTCTCCCATTTTTTTCTAATTAATATCTAATTAAAATTAAAATGCTCCATCAAGTAGTGAATCGTATTTAGTTAATAATTTGTAATATCATACTACACCTAAAATCAGTGACTTATATTTTAAAGGACACCGACGTATTTAACTAAACCTACTTAGAAATGAACATTCATTCGTTCAACATAATAGACTTTACTTAATTCAACCTATTTTTTTGTAAAAAAAAACAGATTTGCCTTATAAATTAACACAAATTCAATGACATTTCCAATGTTTTGGCTAAATTTTCAGTCACTGACACATTATCAAGTAAAAAATTATCCCCAAACGCCAACAAATAAAATCGCTAAAACGGCTAAAGCAATTCCAAATATATTGATTTTCGTCAATTTCTCTTTAAATGCAAAAAACGCAATAATTCCAACTAAGACAATCACCGCAACATTATTAATTGGAAAAACCACAGAGCCTTCCATTTCACCTAATACTTTGAGTAAGAAATAGATAGAACCTAAGTTTGGAATTCCCAAAGCGATTCCACCCAAAATACTTTCATAATTAATAACCGACCGATTTCTAATAAAATTGATAATCAAAACAATCGTTCCAATAGCACCTGCTGTTCCAAAAAGTAAAATTGTAAACGGTAATTGTGAGCCACTACTTGTATCAAAATACGTTCGTTGTAGATACTGTAAAACCGATTCCACGAATCCACTTACCAAAAATAAAATGATTGGTAAAAACCAAACAAACCAATTTCGTTTTTCTGATTTTTTTATTAATTTTTCTTTCTTCGTTTTAATATTCGTTAAAACGACCGCTAATAACGCTAACAAAATTCCAATTCCTTTTATCAACGTCAAATCCTCTTGATAATACAAAAACGCAAAAATCACAGGGATTACCAATGACATTCGCTGTGTGACCGCAGAAATAGCGACGCCAAAAATAGAAATCGTCAGACCAATAATATAAAATGTTCCAATAAAAAACATTCCTAACATGATCGCTCCTGGGAACCACGGTTCCGAAAAAGTCGTTTCCGTAATAGGTGACTCGCCTAAAATTGCCGTACCCAAAATCGCACAAACCCAATAATTCACCACAATTGCTGGAAATAATTTTATCTTTTCAAATCTATCAAACGACTTAAAAACCAAAGCAATTAAGGTAGAACTAACAATACTTAATATTAAATTTAACATATCTCAAGTAGCACCATTCTCCAGAATAGTGTTTTTTTTTATGAATCACCACTCTGGAGAGTAGCGCTACTTATTACTATTTTATTCATACAATCAAAATGACCTTTCGGACATTTTCCATATCCAATTTTTGAGCAAGGGCGACAAGATAAGCCTTTCACTTCAACGATTTTGAATTTCGACGCTTCCACATAAGGATACATTCCAAACTCTGGAATTGTATTTCCCCAAATCGAAATAATTTCTTTCTGAAAAGCGGTTGCAATATGCATCAAACCAGTATCGTGTGTAATCACTTTATCTACTTGTTGAAGCACAGAAGCAGATTGATTTAAGTTTAATTTTCCACACAGATTAATCACATGATTACCAGATTCCCGAGCAATATTTTCACCTATTCCCGCATCTTCTTTTCCACCTAATAAGATGACTTTACCATTTATTTTTTGACAGATAGAAACTATCTTTTTCATTGGTAAGCGTTTCGTAGCGTGTGCCGCTCCGATTGCAAAAGCGATGATAAATTTCGAGTGCTGAGTTTCGAGTTTCGAATTTATCGCACACAACACATTCAAATCAACCTTATCTTTTTCAGGGATGAAATAATCTAAACCTTTTCCGTCATTTTTTACCCCTAAAGATT
>CAWVWD010000104.1:0-9685 GCA_963933585.1 uncultured Saprospiraceae bacterium | reverse complement strand
GCCAATCGAATGGACCCGTATTCATAATTTACCGGATCACGTTTATTTTAATCATGCTCAACACGTTACCGTTGGTGAAGTTGAATGTGAAACTTGTCACGGGAAAGTGGAAGAGATGGAAGTTGTTCAACAATATTCTCCGCTTTCAATGGGCTGGTGTATTAATTGTCACCGTCAAACGGAGGTACAATTTGAGGATAATGAATATTATGAAGCATATCAACATTATCAAGAAGATCTTGAGAACAAGAAAATTGATAAAGTAACGGTGGAAGACATCGGAGGTTTGGAATGTCAAAAATGTCATTATTAATGGTTAGTAATTAACGCTAACTACCGAGCCAATTGAGCATTGGTTGAATGGAAACAAATTAAAAAAACTAACTTTAAATATAGCTTTCAGTCCATGAAACAAGAAAATCAAGATATCTGGGTTAGCATTGAGGATTTAAACAATGAACCTGAGTTCATTGAGCGTTCGAAACAGGAATTTTTTGAATTACCTGTGGTAGAAGCTATGAGTAAGGATGAAGAGGAGATTGAGGAAGCGACGAAGAGTAGCAATCGTCGGGACTTCTTGAAATATATGGGTTTTGGTTTAACAGCAGCAACTATCGCAGCAAGTTGTGAGATTCCTGTTCGCAAAGCAATTCCTTATGTTGTAAAACCGGATACGATTGTTCCCGGCGTAGCGACATATTATGCTTCTACTTTTATGAAAGGTGGGGACGTTTGTCCGATCATCGTGAAAACTCGTGAAGGTCGTCCGATTAAAATAGAAGGAAACACAATGTCATCGATGACAGGTGGCGGAACAAGTGCAAGGGTTCAAGCAGCTGTTTTAGATTTATATGATACGGCACGTTTAACAAGTGCAGGTTCTGTGAGTAAAGAAGGAAATATCGAAAAAATGTCTCTGGATGCATTGGATGAAAAAGTTAAAGGTGAATTAAAGCCTGATTCTATTATCCGTATTGTGACCAGTACAATTGTAAGTCCTTCTACAAAAGCAGCTATTGAAGACTTCAAAGCAGCTTATCCTAATACAGAAGTAGTTACGTATGATGGGGTTTCTGTTTCTGGTTTGTTAGATGCAAATGAGGCAAGTTTCGGAAAAAGAGTTGTTCCTGATTATAGATTTGATAGAGCGAAAGTAGTAGTAAGTTTCGGTGCTGATTTCTTGGGAACTTGGATTTCTCCAACGGAATATGCGTCAAAATTTATTAAGACACGTAAGGCTTCAGAAGGTAAAATGTCAAGGTTGTACTGCTTAGAAAGTGGTATGTCATTGACAGGTTCAAATGCGGATCATCGTATTTTTGTGAAACCTTCCGAACAAGGTCAAGCTGTATTAGCATTGTACAATGAAGTTGCGAAAGCAACAGAAGGCGGTTCAGTTTCTGCTCAAAAATTAAGCTACGATTCATCAAATAAGGCGATTAAAGAAATGGCCGGAGATTTATTGTCAGCAAGAGGAGAATCAATCGTTATTTCTAATTCAAATGATACAAATGTTCAAATCGTAGTTAATAAGATAAATCAATTATTATCTAATTACGGTAAAACAATTGATTTCACAAATTTCTCTAATCAACGTCAAGGTGATGACAAAGCTGTAAAAGCGTTGGTTTCAGATATGAAAGGTGGCAAAGTTGATGTAGTTATCATCAATGATGCAAATCCTGTATATGATAAAACTGGTTTTGCCGAGGCTTTAGGAAAAGTTAAAACAATTATCTCTTGTGATAGTTGGTTTACGGAAACATCTAAAGTGGCAAACTATCTCGCACCTCAAAATCATTTCTTAGAAGCTTGGGGTGATGCAGAAGCTAAAAATAGTCAGTATTCATTAGTACAACCTACTATTTCTCCTATTCACAAAACACGTCAATTCCTTGAATCTTTATTGGTTTGGGCAGGCGCTGAGAATACATCGGCTTACGAATATGTGAAAGCATACTGGTCAAGTAATGTATTGGCAGGTTCATTGGATACAAGAATGGCTTGGGATAATGCTTTACATGATGGTGTTGTAAGTATTTCAGGTGAAGAAGGTGCAATTCCTGATTTCGCAGCTGATGTCACAGCAGCAGCAAGTAACGTATCGAAAGCTGGAAGTGGAATAGAGGTTAGTTTCTACGAATCGGTAAATATTGGAGCAGGGCAATATTCTAATAACCCTTGGTTACAAGAAATGCCAGATCCGATTAACCGTACAGTTTGGGATAATGTATTGATGATTCCTGTAGCATGGAATGGTAGTAATTATACGACTTCTGACGAGTTCAAAGGCTTGAAAGATGGAGATACCTTAGAAATGACTATTGGTGGAAATACAATCGAAACGGTTATAGTTCGTCAGTTTGGTCAAATGCCTGGGACGGCTTCAATCGCTTTAGGTTACGGACGTACAGAAGGTGGTCAAGTAGGAAAAGGAATTGGTAAGGATGTTACAGCAATGCTTTCAACTTATAAAGATGGAAGTGCTCAATATTTTGCTGATAAAGCAACTTTCTCTGGTAAAACAGGAAAAGATAAAGATTTTGCTTGTGTTCAGATGCATCATACAATGGGTGTTTCTACAAAAAATGAAGCTGGAAAAACTCAAATGAATGAGGATGGTACTCCTTATATGGTAGATGAGGATTTATTTGCTTTCCAAGGTTCATTGACAAAACGTTCAATTATTCGTCATGCTAACTTATCTGAATTAGATGAGAAAGTAGATGACTTGAAAAAAGAACGTGCACACCACCAAAAATTAAATTCATATTCATTATATGATGGACACGATTACGATTATGAGCAAGGACATCACTGGGGAATGGCTGTTGATTTAAGCAGTTGTATCGGTTGTGGAGCTTGTCAAGTCGCTTGTGTTGCTGAGAATAATGTACCAATGGTAGGTAAGCATGAAGTGAGTATTCATCACGAAATGCCTTGGATTAGAATTGATCGTTACTTCTACGGTGACGTCGAAAATCCAAGTGTTGTTTATCAGCCAATGATGTGTCAGCATTGTGATAATGCACCTTGTGAAAATGTTTGTCCTGTTGCAGCGACAAATCACAGTTCAGAAGGTTTGAATCAGATGACTTATAATCGTTGTATTGGAACACGTTATTGTGCAAATAATTGTCCTTTCAAAGTTCGTCGTTTCAACTGGTTGGATTATACAACCGCGGATTTATTCGCTTGGAATGAGCCAACATTGAATGGAGAAGATATACCTTACGGTGCGGAAAATTTAACACGTATGGTTTTAAATCCAGATGTGACGGTTCGTTCTCGTGGTGTAATTGAAAAATGTTCATTCTGTGTCCAAAGAATTCAAGAAGCGAAATTGACAGCAAAAATCGAGAAACGTGCTTTACGTGATGGAGATTTGAAAGTAGCTTGTCAAACAGCTTGTCCGACAGGTGCAATTACTTTTGGTGATATCAATGATAAGAAAAGTGCAGTTAGCCGTGAGTTAGCGGATAGACGTACTTACGAAGCATTAGAGGAAGTAAATACTCAAGCTTCTGTTGGTTATCAAATGAAAGTATTGAATAAAAACGAAAAAATTGGATAATCAATTAGAACGATTGATTATTAAAAGATTTAGTTATAAAAAAAATTATAGCTCGAAGCATATTTCTTTGAGCTATTAAATATCAAAAAACAGTTAAAACCATGGGTTCAGTTATAGCTCCGGTAAGGGATCACCTGATTGAAGGTAGTAAAACTTATCACGACATTACGGAGGACATTTGCCGACCAACGGAAACAATGCCTAAGACAATGTGGTTAGTCGCTTTGTTGCTTTCGGTAACAGTATTAACCGTAGGTATTATCGCAATCTTATATACAATTTGGGTTGGGATCGGTACATGGAATTTGAATAGAACAATCGGCTGGGGTTGGGATATTACCAACTTCGTTTGGTGGATTGGTATCGGTCATGCTGGTACATTAATTTCAGCTATCTTATTGTTATTTCGTCAAAAATGGCGTACAGGTGTAAACCGTGCAGCAGAGGCGATGACAATTTTTGCAGTAATGTGTGCAGGTTTATTTCCATTGATTCACATGGGACGTATTTGGTTGGGATTTTTCATTTTTCCTTATCCAAACACAAGAGGTCCTTTATGGGTAAACTTTAACTCACCATTACTTTGGGATGTATTTGCGATTTCGACTTACTTAACGGTATCATTATTATTCTGGTACACTGGTTTAGTTCCTGATTTTGCTACTATCCGTGACCGTTCAAAGGGAATCCGTAAAACAATCTATAACTTCCTTTCATTTGGTTGGACTGGTTCAGCAAAACACTGGCAACGTTGGGAAGCATTATCATTGATTTTAGCAGGTTTAGCGACGCCATTAGTACTTTCAGTACACACGATCGTATCTTTTGATTTTGCAACGTCTGTTATTCCAGGTTGGCATACCACTATTTTCCCTCCATACTTCGTTGCAGGAGCCGTTTTCTCTGGTTTCGCAATGGTATTGACTTTAATGCTTATCGTTCGTAAAGTATTAAACTTAGAAGATTACATTACTTTGAATCATGTCGAATCAATGAATAAAATCATTGTATTAACAGGTTCTATTGTAGGTGTAGCTTATTTAACTGAGTTATTCATTTCTTGGTATTCAGGTTATGTTTATGAGCAATCTGCATTTTATAATCGTGCAGTAGGTATTTATTGGTGGTCATATTTCGGAATGATGTTCTGTAATGTAATTTCACCACAAATGTTTTGGTCTAAGAAGTTACGTAGAAATGTTACGTTCACATTCTTCATGTCAATTATCATTAACATTGGTATGTGGTTCGAGCGTTTCGTAATTATTGCAACGACGTTGGCTCGTGATTATTTGCCATCAAGTTGGAGTTATTATGTCCCTTCATTGACTGAGATTGGAATCTATGTTGGTACATTTGGTTTGTTCTTCACTTTATTCTTATTGTTCACTCGCGTTGCACCAGTAATTGCAATCGCAGAGGTAAAAGCAATATTGAAAACTTCTGGAGATCAATATATTAAAGCAAATGCTGAAAACATAGCTGCAAAGGCGAAGGCTGAAGCAGTAGAAGAAACAGCACACTAATAAATTTTTATTTAATAATTAGCTAAGAATCACATAAATCTTCATATAGCAATGTCTGATACTAAAGAAGTTTTATTCGGGTTATACGATGATGAGCAAGACCTTTTGAAAGCTGTGGAAGCAGCGAATAACAAAGGCTTGGATATCATGGACGTATACACACCTTTCCCTGTTCACGGTTTAGATCATGTAATGGGATTGAGCGAATCACGGTTACATCAAGCGGGTTTTGTTTACGGAATGTTAGGAACATTAACTGCATTCGGCTTTATGACTTGGGTTTTTACCCGTGATTGGCCGATTATTTTTGGTGGTAAGCCTTACTTTTCTGCGCCATCATTTATTCCTATCACATTCGAGTTGACGGTATTATTTGCGGCGATCGGAATGGTTGTTACATTCTATGTAGTTTCGGGCTTGGGTCCTGGTATTACAAACCGTTACTTGCATCCTCGTATTACGGATGATAAATTCTGTGTAGCTTTTGAAACAGCAGGAAAATCAGATGATGAATTAACAGGTATCAGAAATTTCTTTGGTACAACGGGAGCTTCAGAAGTTCACCAAAAAGAGGTTTAGAGATATTTGTTGAGAAAACTCTATTTGACAAATCATTATTAAGAATATATTAAAATGAAAAATAAAGGTCGTTTATTCTTATTGTTGGGAGTTATCGGATTATTCGTGCTATCGAAAGTTAGCTGCAGTAAGAGTAATGGAGATAATACAGGGTACGAGTACATGCCAGATATGGCTCACTCAGTTGCCTATGAAGCAAACGTAGATAATTATTATAGTCTGAACCGTTGGTCTGACGCAGAGGAATATCATGAAATGGCTGGACCTCGTAAGCCTGTTCTAGGTACGATGCCTCGTGGTGAAGCAGGATTATTAAATAAAAAAGGTGAAGCTAAAGACGCTATGGTAGTAGCAATGCAGGGTATTCCTCTAAATGGGTTTGTTCCTTACTATTATGGTAATACAGAAGAAGATCGTGCTTTAGCAATGGCAGATCCAAATGTCAGTCGTGCGAATTATATGCCGACAATTACAGAAAGTGAATTAGCAAAGGCTAAAGAACTATATAATGTATTTTGTGGAATTTGTCATGGAGAAAAAGGAGATGGTGCTGGTTACTTAGTACGTGATGGTGGTAAATATCCTGCTGCCCCTTCTAATTACTTGAATGAAGAATTTATCGCTGCAACTGACGGACGTTATTTCCATGCAATTATGCACGGTAAAAACGTAATGGGTGCCTACAAAGATAAATTATCAACAAAAGAACGTTGGATGGTAATTCATTATATCCGCTCTTTACAACATAAAGTCGGTGGGTCAGAAACTCCTTATTCGTTCTTAGCTACTGCTGACGATGTCACAGAGGAAGTTTCTTCTGATTCAGAGTAAGCATTTGATAATGTTAGATAATAATTGAAAAATTGGTTTTTAGCCATAATTTATAAAAAAAAATAATACTACCAAAATGAATCAATTTACCTTTTCAAGTAAGGAAAAAAGGTTCTCAATCGCTTTAATGATTGTAGGAGTCATTGCAACGGTTTGGGGCTTATTCGGTGACTATGCTGGAACAAGAATCTGGACTAATGTGCTTCAAAATACGATTTTCTTTACAGGAATCGCTTTTATGTCGTTATTCTTAATGTCTGCTCATATAACTGCTTATGCAGGTTGGTTCACTCCTTTTAAACGGGTGTGGGAATCGATGTACTCATTCCTAATCGTAGGACTTGTATTTATAGCTTTAATTGCAATAGGACTTTTTACTGATATACATCATTTATATCACTGGGCTGCTGAAGGGATTACAGATCCTGAAAATGTAAACTATGATGAAATTATTGCTGGAAAAGCTCCTCTCTTAAATAAATTAGGTTTCACTTTAGGAACGGTAGGTTTAGTGGCTATTTGGGTGTTTTTTGGTAATAAGTTACGTAAATTATCAATTGAACAAGAAACGGCAGGTTGGCAAACATCATATAAGAAAATCAAGTTTTGGGCAGGAGCATTTATGCCTATTGCAGGTTTCTCAAGCTTTATTGTGATTTTATATTTACTAATGTCATTAGATCCTCATTGGTACAGTACGATGTTCGCATGGTATTCGACAGCGAGTTGGTTAGTATCTGCAGTTTCCTTAACTATCCTTCTTTTAATTTATTTAAAAGGAAAAGGGTACTTACCGGCTGTAAATGAGACACACTTTCATGATTTAGGTAAATACTTATTTGGTTTTAGTATATTTTGGGCATACTTATGGTTTTCTCAATATATGTTAATTTGGTATGCGAATATTGGGGAAGAAACTATTTATTTTCAAGAGCGTCAAGATAATTATCCTGCGCTATTTTGGATGAATCTTGTCATTAATTTCGCTTTACCATTATTGATTTTGGTGCGTAATACATCAAAAAGAAGAATGGGAATCATGGCATTCATGGCGGGACTATTATTATTCGGTCATTGGCTTGATTTCTTTTTGATGATAAAGCCAGCTGCATGGACTGCTATTGAAAAACATGGGCACGATGCAGGGCACGACACTCCTAGTGATGCTTCTACTACTATCAACTATAACGAAGCAAAAGCCGTATTCACTCAGAATCAAGAACACGGAGAAGAAGAGCATCAAGCGGAGCAACACGCTCAAGGTGATGGTCATCAGCAGCAGCATGAGCAAGAAGTTCACGACGAAAGTGGTCACGAAGCTCATGGCGATACTCCCGAAAATCACGACGAAAGCGGTCATGAAGCTCATAGCGATGCTTCCGAAAGTCATGATGCACATGGTGCAGAAGGAGAAGAACATGATTCTGCTTTTGTATTCGGATTTCATTTTCCTGGTGGAGTAGATATTGGGATGATGTTAGGATTCTTAGGATTATACTTATTTATCTTCTTTGGCTCTTTGGCTAAAGCTAGTCTTGTTCCTAAGAATGATCCTTACGTAAAAGAGGGAGAGCATCATCATTATGAAGTACAAGGATTTTAATCCTATTTAGATTCTATCTAAATAGAGGTAAACTTGAACAAGAAAGAATTACATCTATTATAAGTATGTATTTTCGTAAAATAAATTAAAAGTTGGGGGTATGACTAAATATCATTTTGAATTTACTTATACACCACATTATCATAAACTTATATGACTGCTTTAGTAATAATCTTGACGGTAGTACTCGCTATTGTGGTAACGGTTCAGATAGGACGGTTATCAGAGCTTGCAGCAAAAATTAGAGGTGAGCAAGAATCAGAAGCTGATAGTAATAAGCGAAATGCTTATGGAATGATAGTCTTTATGGTTTTATTCCTGCTTTTGACAATCGGTTCATCCATATACTATAAGAATTCAATTCTTTGGTATGGACCTCACGTTTCAGCGTCTGAACATGGAAGTGCTTTAGATAGAACTTTCAATGTGACACTTTTCTTTACAGGAATCGTATTTGTGTTGACTCAAATATTGCTTTTTTGGTATGCTTATAAGTATCGTAAGCAACAAGGAAAAAAAGCATTATTTATCTCTCACGACAATAGATTAGAAGTTATTTGGACTGCTATTCCAGCGGTTGTGATGACTTTTTTAGTTGTTTCTGGGTTGGATACATGGAATACAGCCATGGCAGATATCTCTCCAAGCGAAGTCGCGGGAAAGGACTATATCGAGATTGAAGCAACAGGTATGCAGTTTGCATGGTTGTTGAGACATCCTGGTAAGGATAACCTCTTGGGAACAAGAAATTATCAATTGATTGATGGGACTAATCAATTAGGACAAGATTGGACTGATGAGAAGAACCTTGATGATATCATGCCTGATAGGATTGTATTACCTGTTGGTAAGAAAGTTCGTGTAAGAATCACTTCAAGAGATGTCTTGCATAACTTCGATTTACCTCACTTTCGTGTAAAAATGGATGCAGTACCTGGTATGCCAACTTACTTCGTTTTTACTCCAACCGTAACTACAGAACAGTATCGTAAGAATTTAGGAGAATTAGATAAGGATGGTGAGCCAATGTATCCTGAATGGCATACACCTTCAGATCCTGAAGATCCTACAAGTGCACCTCGTTGGAAAGAATTCGTCTATGAATTAGCTTGTGCAGAGTTGTGTGGAAATGGGCACTACAGTATGAGACGTATCGTAGAAGTTGTTTCACAAGAAGAATATGATCGTTGGTTAGCGGAGCAGACTCCTTATTACGAGTCTTCAATTAAGAAAGCGGATCCTGTAATAAGTGAAGAAGAGGTTATTACAGAAGTAGAAATGCTAACAGGAAATGATGCTGCGGTTACAGAATAAGTTGACGCAGGAGTAAGAAACTAATAGAAATTCATAGATAACTAAAATATAAACTCACTTACGGTATTTTCCGTTAGCTGAAAAATAAAAAAACTAATCATGGCTAATCAAGATAACAGTCATTTGGAAGAGGCGGTACTCGAACATCAGGCTGGCACTCACGAACAGGGTGATCACGGACATGATGATCATGATGATCATCATGGAGATAAGTATCAGTCTAACTTTATAACACATTATATTTTCAGTCAAGATCAT
>CAWVWD010000103.1:0-9700 GCA_963933585.1 uncultured Saprospiraceae bacterium | reverse complement strand
ATGCAGAGGTGATTGAGTTAATTGCTGATGAATATGGACACGAAATTGAGTTTATCTCAGCAGAGGAACAAATCGACCTTGAAGAAGAAGATGATGTAATTGATGATCCGAAAGATTTATTACCTCGTGCGGCTATCGTAACGGTAATGGGACACGTCGATCACGGTAAAACATCTTTACTGGATCATATTCGTAAAGCAAATGTGGCAGATGGTGAAGCCGGTGGTATCACACAGCACATTGGAGCTTATGAAGTGAAAGTAGGCGATAAAAGAGTAACTTTCTTAGATACTCCTGGTCACGAAGCCTTTACGGCAATGCGTGCCAGAGGTGCGAAAGTAACAGATGTTGCGGTAATTATAATCGCATCAGATGATAGTGTGATGCCTCAAACGAAAGAAGCAATAAGTCACGCACAAGCGGCAGGTGTTCCTATTGTCTTTGCAATCAATAAGATTGATAAGCCAGGAGCGAATCCGGAACGTATTAAAGAACAGTTAGCAAGTATGAACTTGTTAGTAGAAGATTGGGGTGGAAAATATCAATCTCAAGATATTTCAGCGAAAGAAGGAATTGGAATCGATGAGTTAGTTGAGAAGATTCAGTTAGAAGCGGAAATATTAGAACTTCAAGCGAATCCAAACAAAAATGCAATAGGTGTAATTTTGGAAGCATCTTTGGATAAAGGACGTGGTTATGTTGCTAAAATGTTAGTTCAAGCGGGTTCTTTGAAAGTTGGTGATTCTGTTGTTGCAGGAGAGCATTCTGGTAAAGTGAAAGCAATGTTCAATGAACGTAACAAACGTGTTAAGAAAGTTGGACCTTCTACACCAGTTCTAGTACTTGGTTTAAGCGGTGCACCTCAAGCAGGGGAACGTTTCAAAGTATTAGAAAGTGATCAAGAAACTAGAAACTTAGCAAATAAACGTGCACAACTTAATAGAGAGCAGCAACAACGTGCTACTAGACGCTTAACATTAGATGATTTAGGTCGTCGTATTAAGTTAGGAAACTTCCAGCAGTTGAATTTAATTGTGAAAGGTGATGTGGATGGTTCTATCGAGGCATTATCTGATTCATTATTGAAACAGTCAATTGAAAATATTCAAATTAATATTGTTCACCGTGCAGTTGGTCAAATTACTGAATCTGATGTATTATTAGCAGCAGCTTCTGATGCAATTATTATTGGTTTCCAAGTTCGTCCTTCAGTAAGTGCGAGACGTTTAGGAGAGCAAGAAGGTGTTGACGTTCGTTTATATTCTGTCATCTACGATGCTATTGATGAAATTCGTGCAGCGATGGAAGATATGTTAGAAGCGAAACAAGAGAAAGAAGTTACCGCACAAATCGAAGTTCGTGATGTCTTTAAGATTAGTAAAGTCGGAACGATTGCAGGTTGTTATGTAACGGAAGGTAAGGTGAATCGAAGTAATTTCGTAACAATTATCCGTAATGGAATCGTGGTTTATCCTACGAAAGAAGGACAACAAGCAGAATTAGAATCTTTGAAACGTTTCAAAGACGATGTGAAAGAAATCGGTTCAGGTTACGAGTGTGGTGTGAAAATTAAAAACTTTAATGATGTAAAAGTTGGTGATGTTTTTGAAACTTACGAAATCATTGAAGTGAAACAGACGTTAGCAGATTTTGAAAAGATAAGTGCGAGGGAAAAGAAAGAAAGTAAGGAAAGTAAAGAGAGTAAGGATAAGAAAGAAGCTACAGAGAAAAAAGAAGGTTAGACGATTATTGAAATCTAAAATCTTATAAAATATAAAAGCCTGTTCGAGTGCAATTGCACCTGGACAGGCTTTTTTGTTTTTGATATTGAACACCTAAAATGCTTTGTTTTGATATTTGACTCTTGTCCGAAAGGTTGATTTTTACAGGAGTGAATTTTTTAGGTCTCAAAATATCCGACATCAAAGTTTTTAATCTACTTTTTAATCCCTTGCTGATTCAACCAGCGATGATAATTTCGAGCATTTACATTATGAGCTGAGAGTGTTTTCGCATAATTATGTGTTCGAGATAAGTCAGGTTTCGCACAGAAGTACAAATAGTTATGTTTTTCAGCATTAAGGACCGCATCAATACTTGAAATCGAGGACATATAAATTGGTCCAGGAGGTAAACCTGCGTATTTGTAGGTATTATAAGGAGATTCTATTTCTAAATGATAATTCAAAATTCGACGGATTGTAAAATCTTTCCATGCAAAAACGACTGAAGGATCTGCTTGTAACGGAATTCCTCGCTCTAAGCGATTTACATAAACGCCTGCAATTCTGGGACGTTCTGGCTTGTGCTGAGATTCGGTTTCTACGATAGAAGCCAAAGTGTAAATTTCTTCTTGCGAGAAACCAAGTGTTTTTGCCTTCGCTTTACGATTATTTTTTTCCCAAAAAGTATCATGTTCCTTTATCATTCGCACACAAAACTCTTGTGGTGTCGTTGTCCAATATAATTGATAGGTATTGGGAATAAAAGTCGACATTGCTGTTTCTAAATTATAACCATATTCCTCCCAAAAGCTTTCATCCATTAGTGCCGCCAAAAAATCTAAAGAATCCGCTTCAAAACCTTTTCCACAAGCGCCCGCAATTTGTGGCAATACTCGTTTATTATGAATGACAAATTGAACTGGTGTTTGTCGATATCCACGTAAAATGGAAATTAATCGTTTATTACTAATTCCAGCTTCGATTTTATACTGACCTTCTCGCATTGGGTTTTTGATATAATTCATCTGATTTGCTACCCAACGAAAACTCATTTCATCTTCAATAACCCCCTGCGTTTTCAATATTTTCACGACCTCATCGAAATCAGAACCAGTTGGAATTTTTACCAAATCCGTTTTTAATTCATTTGGGACGTTTTGCATGAAAATCATATTATAATACCGATAACCGAAAATTCCGCTGATTATCAAACCCAGTAAAATTACAATTCCTACTATTTTTAGTACTTTCATTTTTTTAATTAATGTTTATAAACACAGTTTCATTACGTCATTATTTCCACGTAATTAACAATTAAACGATAAGCTGAAGGCAATAGCAATTAAATGGGGAATCTTAATATTGCTCTTTCTCGTTTGGAAAATCTTGACTCTTCACATCATTCACATATTGCTCAATTGCACCCTTAATATCATCGTATAAATTCAGATAACGACGTAAAAAACGAGGATTGAAATCCTTCGTAATTCCTAACAAATCGTGTATTACCAATACTTGACCATCACAATCGCCTCCTGCACCAATACCAATCGTTGGAATATGCAAACTATGAGAAACTATTTCTGCCAATGTTGCTGGAATTTTTTCTAAAACAATCCCAAAACAACCCAACTCTTGCAATAACAAGGCATCACTTTTGAGTTTTTCTGCTTCTTCTTCCTCTTTCGCTCGAACAGTGTAAGTCCCGAATTTATAAATAGACTGAGGTGTTAAACCCAAGTGTCCCATTACAGGAATCCCAGCTGATAAAATTCGTTTGATAGACTCTTGAATCTCAGAACCACCTTCTAACTTTACGGCGTGAGCATTCGCTTCCTTCATCAATCGAATTGCAGAATCCAAAGCCAGTTTTGAATTTCCTTGATAATACCCAAATGGTAAATCGGCTACAACCAAGGCCCTATCTACGGCACGAGTGACCGATTGCGTATGATAAATCATGTGATCTAGTGTCATCGGGAGCGTCGTCTCATAACCCGCCATGACATTAGACGCGGAATCGCCCACTAAAATCACATCAATATTCGCTGCATCTACAATTTTCGCCATTGAATAATCGTAAGCGGTCAACATAGAGATTTTTTCTCCACGCTGCTTCATTGCCTGTAAGGCATGAGTTGTTATTTTTTTAAATTTTTTATGCACAGACATCTTTTTATTGTTCAAATGTTCGATTGCTTTATTATTCGACTGTTTCATTATTCAATCGTTCTCCCGTAAATTTACGTCAGAATGATTGAACAATGAGCCAAAAGTGATAACGGTAAAACAATTTTTAAATTAATCCTCCCAATTCATTGATCTTTTTACTGCTTTTTGCCAACCCTTATATAATTTCGTCCTTTCCGCTTCTGCCATTTCTGGTTTAAACGTT
Organism: uncultured Saprospiraceae bacterium; assembly: GCA_963933585.1. Taxonomy (GTDB): domain Bacteria; phylum Bacteroidota; class Bacteroidia; order Chitinophagales; family Saprospiraceae; genus CAWVWD01. The sequence continues at coordinate 5,581 of CAWVWD010000103.1, read as the reverse complement.
TTATCTAATTTCCAATTTTCTTTAATTGCGTCCTTTTCCCAAAAACCAACTGCAATTCCTGCTAAATAGGCTGCACCCAAAGCCGTTGTTTCTATCACCTTTGGTCTATCCACTGGAACGTTCAAAATATCAGATTGAAATTGCATCAACAAATTATTTACAGAAGCTCCGCCATCGACACGTAAACCTTTTAAATTTACACCGGAATCTGTTTCCATTGCAGTCAGAACATCACAAGTTTGGTAAGCCAAAGATTCCAAAGTCGCTCGAATCAAATGTGCTTTTCGAGTTCCACGCGTTAGCCCAAAAATAGCACCTCGTGCGTACATATCCCAATGAGGAGCACCCAAACCGACAAAAGCAGGAACGACATAAACGCCATCGGTACTCGGAACTTTCATCGCATAATATTCAGAATCAGGTGCTTCATCAATAATTTTCAAACCATCTCGTAACCATTGAATTGCAGCACCAGCCACAAAAACACTACCTTCCAATGCATACGTAATCTTCCCGTTAATTCCCCAAGCAATCGTTGTTAATAAACCTGATTTTGACTGAACGAATTTATCACCGGTATTCATTAACATAAAACAACCGGTTCCATAAGTATTCTTTGCCATTCCGACTTCAAAACACGCTTGACCAAATAAAGCCGCTTGTTGGTCACCAGCGATTCCTGCAATTTTTATATTTCCACCAAAATACTCCGATTCTGTTTCACCATAAACTTCACTCGAACCTTTCACTTCTGGTAATATACTTTTAGGAATATTCAATTCCGTTAGCATATTTTCATCCCATTTCAGCTCCTTGATATTATATAGTAAAGTCCGAGAAGCGTTTGTATAATCCGTAATATGAACCTTTCCTCCTGTCAATTTCCAAACCAACCAAGTATCAATTGTTCCAAAAAGTAAGTCACCGTTCTCTGCTTTTTCTCTCGCACCTGCTACATTTTCTAAAATCCAATACACCTTTGTTCCTGAAAAATACGCGTCAATCACTAAGCCAGTATTTTCACGAACATAATCTGTTAAGCCTTTGGCTTTCAAATCGTCGCAAATAGAAGCCGTTCGTCTATCTTGCCAAACGATAGCATTATGAATGGGTTCACCAGTATTTTTATCCCAAATCACCGTTGTCTCTCGCTGATTTGTAATTCCAATAGCTGCAATCTCTTCTGCTTTTACATTATTATTTGCTAATACAGCTTTTGCAACCTTTAACTGCGTTTCCCAAATCTCTTGAGCATTATGTTCTACCCAACTGGGTTTTGGATAAATTTGTGTAAACTCTTGTTGTTCTGTTGCAATGATAGCACCGCGTTTATCAAATAAAATCGCTCGTGAAGAAGTTGTTCCTTGGTCGAGGGCGAGGATGTAATTCATAATTGGTGTCGATTTTAGATAGTTCAATTTTAGAAAAATAAAAGTAAGGATTTTTTTTGGAATGATGGAGGTGATGGGAATACGGATGATATAGATTTAACGGAATGATGCAGATTTTTTCTTTTAGAGGAAAGTTAGAAGATATTTTTAGAATATATTCTAGGGTAGTATTTTTATAATTCAAAAAAATGTTAACTGATAATGAATTCAATTAATTTAAAATTATTGCACCATACAGGAAACACAGTGCGTTTCCAATAAAGTCACACGAAACTATTATCTTTGAGAAAGATATTATTTAATAAAGGTTGATTGAATCTAATCAGCAAGCACGAATTTTAATTATGCCTTTTACGAATTTTAATCAGCAGAAACTTTTTTATACAGACCAAGGTCAAGGTTTTCCAGTAGTATTTATTCATGGATTTTGTGAAGACGCTTCAATGTGGGACGACTTCATTAAACCTTTCTGTATTAATTATCGATTAATTACAATGGATTTACCGGGATTTGGTCAATCTGAAATACAAGAAGAACATTCAATTTTAAATTATGCGGAAGCAGTAAAAACAGTTCTGGACACGTTGAACGTTCAAGAATGTGTTATGATTGGTCACTCGATGGGCGGTTATACAACGTTGGCCTTCGCAGAAAAATATCCGAATTATTTGAAAGGTTTGGGGCTATTTCATTCACATCCGTTCGCAGATAACGAATCTAAAAGAGCAAGCCGAGCCAAAACTATTCGATTCATCCAAAAATATGGTAATGCACCGTTTTTAGGTCAAATGATTCCCGTTCTATTTACTAAATATTTTGCGAAAGCAAATCCAAACTTAGTAAATAAGATGATTGATGATGCAACTACCTTTCCTGAAAGTGGTATCATTGCCGGATTAGAAGCGATGCTTAATCGCCCAAACCGTGCAACCGTTTTAGAAAAAATTCTTGTTCCTGTTTTATTGATTATTGGTAAAGAAGACGGAGCTATTCCTTATGAAAGTAGTTTGAGAATGAGTAATTTAGCGGAGGTGACGGATTTACAGATTATTGATAATATTGGACATATGGGAATGTTTGAGTCAAGGGAAGTGACGGAGAAAATAGTGATGAATTTTTTAGAATTTGTAATGTAGAATTGAGTTTTTGAGAAAGGTGTCTGACGCCTCTAACTTTAATCAATAAGATGAATCAACAAAATCAATTAAAACGACGATATACATTAATCACAATTTTAGTGATTTTCGCAATGATTAGTTTTTTTATTGTTCGGAAATACTTGCTTCCACAATCCATAACACCTCGGATTACAGGTTTTGAAGTCCATGGAATTGATGTGTCGCATCACCAAAAGACGATTAATTGGAATGCAGTGAAATTTGATTCGATTGATTTTGTATTTATGAAAGCGACAGAAGGGAAGAACTTTCTCGATCCAAGATTTAAAAAAAATTGGCGAAAAGCATATCAAAAAAAATTCATTCGTGGGGCATACCACTTTTACCGTCCATCTGTTCACTCAACCGTTCAGGCACAACATTTTATTAAAACGGTTCAATTAGCTTCGGGAGATTTGCCGCCTGTTTTGGATTTGGAAGTAACGGATAATCGTCCTGAAAAAGTAATTGTCGACGGAGTGAGAAATTGGTTGATAATGATTGAAGCTCATTATGGCGTCAAACCGATTATTTATACGAATCGAGATTGGTATAAGAAATACGTCAAAGGAAATTTTGAGGGTTATGCAATTTGGATGGCGGCTTATACGACCTTTCCTCGACCACGACTTGATGGTGAAAAAAAATGGATTTTTTGGCAATACACGAATAAAGGCGAAGTTCATGGAATAAGTGGAGCGGTGGATTTGAATGTGTTTCATGGTTCTAGGGAGGAATTAGAGGAATTGATTATTCCTTGATTTTATAAAACAATAGACTTATTTTTTTACTGTAACTTGCAACTCAAAAGAAAAACTCAAAACTTCGTATAAATAATGAATATACAAATAGCCAAAACAGCCCTTAAAGAATACTTCGGTTACGATGCCTTTCGCCCGATGCAAGCGGATATTATTCAGAATGTTTATGATAAACAAGATACATTAGTACTCATGCCGACTGGTGGTGGAAAATCAATTTGTTATCAAATTCCTGCGATTACGTTGAAAGGTATTACCATCGTGGTTTCGCCTTTAATTGCGCTGATGCAAGATCAAGTAGAGGGATTGAAAGCGAATGGGATTGAGGCGGCCTTTTTGAACAGCTCGCAATCTTACCCCGAACAAAAGCTAATTGAAAACGATTGTTTTAATGGTAAAATAAAATTGCTTTACGTTTCGCCTGAGAAGTTGGTTTCAGAAGCATTTACACCAATTTTGAAAATGTTGCCTGTGAATTTGATTGCGATAGATGAAGCACATTGTATTTCATCTTGGGGACATGATTTCCGTCCGGAATACACCAAATTGAAATTCTTAAAACAACAATTACCGCATATTCCAATCATTGCTTTGACAGCAACGGCGGATAAAACGACTCGAAAAGATATTATTCAACAATTGAACTTGGGAGAGGCGAAGCAGTTTGTGGCTTCGTTTGATAGACCGAATTTGAGTTTGACGGTAAAATCGGGACAAAAGCGTTTTGAACAGATTCTAGATTTCTTGGAAGATAGACCAAATACGAGTGGAATTATTTACTGTTTGAGTCGAAAAGCAACGGAGAGTTTAGCGGGAAAACTAAAAGCAAAAGGTTATAAAGCGGGTTTTTATCATGCAGGAATTCCTTCAATGGAACGTGCAAAAGTTCAACGGCAATTTATTAATGATACAATTCCGATTATTTGTGCGACGATTGCATTCGGAATGGGGATTGATAAATCAAATGTGCGTTGGGTGATTCATTATAATATGCCGAAAAATATGGAAGCATATTATCAAGAAATTGGTCGTGCCGGTCGGGACGGTGTGAAAAGCGATACGGTTCTGTTTTATAGTTTTGCGGATGTAATGAATTTGCGGAAGTTTGCAGAAGATAGTGGACAGCGAGATTTGCAGTTGGCGAAGTTGGATAGAATGCAGGAATATGCGGAAGCGTTTATTTGTCGTCGAAAGATGTTGTTGGCTTATTTTAATGACAACTTAGAACACGATTGTGGCAACTGCGATGTGTGTAAAAATCCACCTCAACAATTCGATGGAACAATTATCGCTCAAAAAGCGCTTTCTGCAGTTGCAAGATTGAAACAAAAAGTCGGGATGAAAATCGTGATTGATGTGTTGCGTGGTTCGAATCGGTATGACATTTTATCAAATAACTATCATAAGGTCAAGACTTACGGTGCCGGTGCGGAATATTCGCAGCAGGAATGGCAACAATTTATGCAGCAACTGATTCATTTGGGATATTTAGATATTGCTTATGATGAAAAAAATGCATTGAAAATAAATGATTTAAGTAAGAAAGTTCTGTTTGATGGGGACTCGGTTTCGTTGATTAAATTATCGGATATTAGTAAACGAAAAGAAAAACAAAAAGCTGAGGCACAAGCGACAACGACATCTGTAGGGATGGTCAGAGAGCGAGTTCGAGATGAGTTATTTGAAATTTTGCGACAATTACGCTCTGAAATCGCAAGAGATCAAGGGATTCCGCCTTATCTCGTTTTTTCGGATGCGACATTGGAAGATATGGCAGCAAATAAACCGACAACGGAATTGGAAATGTTAGATGTTTCAGGGGTCGGTAAATTCAAAATGGAAAAATTCGGACAACCATTCATAGATAAAGTTGAAGCGTATATGGCTGAAAATAATATCGAGAAGACGAAAATTAAACTTATCAAAACGGCAACGAAGAAGAAGCCGAAAATGAAAAGGGGTGAAACGTATCAAGTGACGTTGCAGCTTTACAAACAAGGTTTAACGCCCGAACAAATCGCCGAACAACGAGAAATTAGCCCAAATACGATTTATTCGCATTTAGCAAAATTATATAAAGACGGTGAAAATATTCAACTTGGTAGATATGTCAAAAAAATGGAAATGCAACAGATTTTGGATGTGATAAAAGGAATGGACGAACCTATTGTGGCAAAAGAAGTTTATGAAGCGTTGAAGGAGGAATTAGATTATACTAAGATTCGGTTGACAATGGCTTATTATGAAAGACATAAGCGGTAGTTGAGTTCTA